>CAYSLG010000024.1:0-11143 GCA_964431935.1 uncultured Gammaproteobacteria bacterium | reverse complement strand
GATTGCGGTAAAAATGGGTTTGATCAGCCACAACTGCGCAGTAACACCGGCGGAAGAAAAGCACGGCCATAGAATAACCTATACATTGGATACGCTGGAGCGGGATGCAAAAACAGCGGGACTGAAAGTAGTGCACCGATCCGGAATATTTTTTAAAGCGCTCGCCAATTTCCAGTGGGACAGATTGTTGGATACGGATATTATCTCTCCGGAATATCTTGAAGGATGTTACGAACTTGGCCAGCACTATCCTGATTTATGCTCAAGTATTTTCTTGATGTGTGAAAAAGGATAATCTTATGAAACTATCATTTGTCATTGCCGTATATCGGAATCAAGGCTCAATCAAAAAAACATACGAAAAAATAAAATCTATTTTTTCCAGACATCTGTCAAACCACGATTATGAAATTATCTTTATTGATGACGGATCTGACGACGGATCGCTTGCGGAAATACTGGAAATCAAAAAAGACGACCCCCGTATAAAAGCAATCGCTTTTACAAGAAATTTCGGCCAGATGTCCGCAATGCTTGCGGGATTGAAAGAAGCGTCGGGCGACGCGGTTATCAATATTTCGGCAGACTTGCAGGATCCGATAGAACTTATTCCTGAAATGGTGAAAAAATGGAAAAGCGGATCGGAGATAGTTATATGTTATCGCACTAACAGGGAAGACCCGCTCGCCGCAAAACTATTTTCCCGCCTCGCATACGGTATATTGCGGATAGCAATACCGCAAATTCCTCCGGGCGGATTTGATTTTGTACTTATAGACAGAAAAACCCTGAATTCGTTTAATGCAATTGACGTCCGAAACAGATTTTTCCAGGGGGATTTGTTATGGACAGGGTACCAGACAAGTTTTATTCCGTATGTTCGGCTGAAACGTCCTGTTGGCACATCTCAATATAACTTTACAAAAAAACTGAAGAATTTTCTGGACGCCTTTCTTGATTCGTCATATCTGTCAATCCGTTTTATTTCTCTTATCGGCGCTGTCACGTCTGGTCTTGGTATGATATACATCATTACCGTTATTTACAGTTGGATTAATGGCGGCACTCCTTTTACCGGCTGGGCGCCTATCATGATTGCGATTATGATAGTCGGAGGTCTGATAATGATTATGCTTGGCGTAATCGGCGAATATATCTGGCGTATTTACGATGAGGTACGAAAGAAACCGAATTATATTATCAGAAAAAAATATCTATGAAACCGATCAAAAAAACTATTTTCGTCACCAGATCCCTCATGCCTCCTTTGAAAGAATTTACCAAAAAACTCAAAGAAATATGGAAAAGCAAATGGCTGTCAAATAACGGAGTACATCTTCAAATGTTGGAAAAAAATATTCAGAAAATTCTCAAAGTTCCTCATACATCATTATTCAATAACGGCACCATTGCTCTCCTGACCGCTATAAAAAGCCTTCAGCTTAAAGACGAAGTCATCACGACTCCTTTTACATTCCCCGCCACTCCAAACAGTTTGACATGGTGCAATATCACACCGGTTTTCTGCGATATTGATCCGGTAACTATGAATATTGACCCTTCCCAGATGGAAAAACACATCACAAAAAAAACAACCGGCATCTTAGCCGTTCACGTATACGGAACGCCGTGCGATGTCCACGCAATCCAAAAAATAGCGAAAAAACATAAATTAAAAGTCATTTATGATGCGGCACACGCTTTTGAAGCCGAGATTGATGGCGCCGGCATCGGAACCTTTGGGGATGCTTCTATGTTCAGTTTTCACCCGACAAAATTATTCCATACCGGCGAGGGCGGAGCCCTTACCTGCAATGACGCGCATTTAAAAGAGACTATTGATTCTTTGCGGAATTTCGGCATTAAAAATGAAGAAGAAGTGCTTACTGCCGGAATAAACGGCAAGATGAATGAAATCCAGGCGGCACTCGGACTCATTCTTCTTCCTCTTGTCAAGCAAGAGCGGAAAAAAAGAGAGCTTATTGCAAATATATATAAACATTACCTGGACGAGATCCCCGGAATTACGTATGTAAAAGATTCGCCGCATATTAAAAAAAGTTACCAGTATTTTGCCATCAGGATTAACAAAAAGATGTTCGGCCGATCGCGCGATGAAGTATACGCCATATTAAAGTCATATAATATCCACGCCCGGAAATATTTTTTTCCTCTTTGCAGTCAATACCCGTATTACAAACATCTTCCGTCTTTCAATCCAAGCTCTCTACCCGTTGCTCATAAGGTTGTTGAGGAAGTGCTGGCTTTGCCTTTTTATGGAGAATTGCCGATAAATGCCGCCGAAAAAATAGTCAAATTGTTAAAAACATTGCGGAAATAATGTGAAAAAGAAAGATACATACGTACATGGCATGGATTGGACAAAAAATGCAGGCAATTATGAACTTCTTAATTACCGGAAATACCAATATGATCTTATTGGAAAATATATCGGAAATAATATTCTGGAAGTGGGAAGCGGGGAAAAAGGATTTACGAAAGAAATTGCGCTTCGTAAAAAAAACATAAAACGGTTCATTTCCATAGAACCGTCTCAAACTCTTTTTCATCTTCATAAAAATAAATACAGATTTCCAAAATATGTTTCTTTTCATATGAAAGATCTGTTTGATCTTGCCCCCAAAACATTCGGCGCATTTGACACTGTTTTATTTATTCACGTATTGGAACACATTAAAAATGATAAAAAAGCTGTGGAAAAAGCGTATGATTTGCTTAAACCCGGCGGCTTTGTTCTCATTGAAGTCCCTGCCCTCCCGTTTTTATTTTCTCCCCATGACAAGCTTCTTGGTCATTATAGAAGGTACACAAAAAAATATATGCTGTCCATAATTGATAAGAAAAAATTTAGTATTGTTGACGTATGGTATCAGGATTTTTTCGGCGTATTGGGATCGTTATTGTTTTTCAAATGGAAAAAAATAAAGTTAAATTCCAAGTCGGGCATCAATCTTGTTAACAACCAAGGAAAAGTCTATGATAAATACGTTGTCCCATTTCAGGCGTTTATTGAAAAATTTATGAGACCGCCAATCGGACTAAGTTTGACCGCGGTAATTAAAAAAATATGAAATATTATATTTCTTTTTTTTCAATACTGGCGGCACTTTTTATCCTGTACACCTTCAGCGACACCCTGCAATACAATAAACTCAAAAAAACAACAATCAATGCCGTTGACCGGAAAACAGAATACATTGAAACAACATCTTCAAAAATAAAAGATATTGATATAAATTTTACGTTTAAGATAGATTCGTCAGATAACGCCGAAGATACTGTTGTTCAGATTTTTACTACCGGTGAAGGTCTGAAAGCATTGTCTTTGAGACTTATTAAGCCCGGGTCACTACAGGTTGTCACGGAATATAACAATGCCGACCGCCATAAGGTTTTTGCCCTTACCGATCTATTCCAGTACGGCAAAACTCATAATCTGAAAATAAAAGTCCACAAGGAAAAACAGCTTTGGATATTGCTTGACGACGTATTGGTTATAAATACCGAGGACCCGAATATCAATATTGATCTCTCAAAAATCCAGGTAGATAAAACATTTGAAGGAGCAATCGCCGATTTTAATATTTCTTATATTCTCTATAGCAAGACCCGATTGGCATCGGTGATTAAACCGATTTTATTTTTATTTTTTATCGCGCTTGGCGCCATATTGTTAAAGAAAAACACCAGATTTCTTTCGCGTAAGGAAAAAATACACCATACTGCTTTCATACTTTTTGCCGGATTTGTCATGGCGCTTTTTTACCATGTAAGCCAGTCTTTTTTGGGCTATTCCGATCCGAAAAATTCGTTCCTCTTTACTCCGGGTAATATGTTTACTGATTTTATCGGTCCGGTTGGAAAACCCGATCTTATTACGTATTCATTTTTTACATCATTCGTAAAACTTATTTTTTATACTATCGGAAAAGAAATGTCTCTAACATTGTTTCTCATAGCGTCGGGTATCTTTTTGGCTTTGATACATATGAAAGAAATCGGCAGTAAAAAACTTGACGATACTCCCGTTCTGCCGGTTGTTATTTTTTCGCTTTTGAGTTATCCTGTCCTGTTTGTATTTAACAGGGGGAATTTTGAAATTCTGGTTTTTTTACTGCTCTATGTATTTGTTTATTACTTCAGCAGGAAAAAATTTATAATAAGCGCGATTTTTCTTTCTCTTGCAGTGTCAATGAAAATATTCCCGGCGGTTTTTTTAATAATCTTCTTGTCATATAGAAAATTTAAAGAGGTGGTTATTGCGGGTATTCTGGTAATATTTTTGAATGCGGTATCTTTGATAGCACTTTCAAAATATTTGGCAAAAAGTTACGGGAAGATATTTGCCGATTACATGGCGGATTATACTTCGTTTTATATGAAAGACTACGTCATTGACAATAGGGGATTGGATTTCAACCATAGTTTGTACGGATTGTTAAAACTCAAAATTTTCTCATTTTATAAATCAACAAGCATTACAGACGTAACATTGCAAAAAGTAACCCATCTGTTTACCCTATACTCAAAAATTCAAATATCTTTGTTTGCATTGCTTTCGGCATATATTATTTTTATTGAAAAAGAGCTGTGGAAGAAAGTTGCCTTATTGGTCATATCTATGAATTTGTTGCCCTATTCGTCGGCCGACTACAAACTAATACATTTTTTCCTGCCTCTTTATCTGTTCATTAATAAAAAGGAGGGAAGCAGGACGGATATATTGTATGTAATTCTTTTCTCACTGCTTTTGGTACCGAAAAATTACTTCAATATCATATGGAATTTGCCGGATGTGAGTTTTGGTATTTTTATGAATCCGGCAGTAATGATAGTATTGGCGGTATTAATTATTGGCGAAGGATTGTTTATACGATTTGCTCCAAAAATTTCCGTACCGTTTCTTTTACATACTCCATCATCTCGCCGGTAATACCGGGGAAGACGCCAAGCCAGAAAGCATTATTCATGACTATATCCGCATTTTTCATCGTCCCTATGGTTCTGTATGTTATTTTTTTATATGCCGGATGTTTCAAGAGGTTGCCGGAAAAAATATTGCGCGTTCCGATCTTGTTTTTTTCCAGATATTCGGTGAGTTCGTTGCGGGTGAACGGCGCGTTTTCCCGCACCACAACCGGAAATCCGAACCAGCACGGGTCTTCTTTTTTTGTCGTTTTCATCAGGATAAAATATTTCCGGTATTTTTTGAAAAATTCGTACAGTTTTTTGTAATTTTCTTTCCGTTTCTGGATAAATCCCGGGAGTTTCCTGAGCTGCGCAAGCCCGATTGCCGGCTGGAAATCGCTTAATTTCAAGTTGTATCCTATCTGCGAATAGATGTATTTATGATCGTATCCGTAGGGAAGATCGCCCAACTGCCACCCGAACCGTTTCCTGCAGGTATTGTCTTTTCCGGTATCACACCAGCAGTCGCGTCCCCAGTCGCGGAATTGCCTAAGCGAACGATGAATTAAAGAATTATTAGTTACTACTGTTCCTGCCTCACCCATACATAATTGGTGAGCGGGGTAATGACTGAATGTTGCAATATGGCCGAATGTTCCAACGAGCTTTCCGTCATACTTGGATCCCAGAGCATCACAGCAATCCTCAATAACCCAAAGATGGTATTTTTTTGCAATCCTCATGATTTTGTCAAGATCGTACGGATTGCCGAGCGTATGGGCGACCATGATAAGTTTTGTTTTTTTGGTTATGGCTTTTTCAATCCGGGAAACGTCAATATTGAGCGTGTCAAGTTCCGCGTCAATAAATACCGGCTTCAATCCGTAGAGGATTCCCGGATTGACGGTTGTCGGGAATGCAACAGGAGTTGTAATATATTCGTCGCCCTTTTTCAAAGCCCGTTCTCCAAATACGGAGGAAGTAAGGGATGCAAATGCAAGAAGATTTGCCGAGGAGCCGGAGTTCACGAGTGTTACGTAATTGACGCCGAGAAATTTTTTGAATTCCGACTCAAATTGTTTTGCGAATCTTCCTTCGATCCACCAGCCGTCTTTTGCCGCTTCAATGGCATTGTTGATTTCCTCATGGTCAAATACTTTTCCGGAAACAGGAACATATGTTTCCCCGGGAATAAAGGGATTTTTTTTCATGCCATATTGTATAATGAGTCGTTATGAATGACAACAAGAAGAAGGTCTCCATCGTCATTCCGGTATACAATGAAGAAGCGGTTATTCCCGAGCTTGTCAGACAAATCTCTTTATTTATCAGCGCAATGAAGCAGTACGACTGGGAAGTAATTCTTGTTGAAAACGGATCAACGGACAATTCATTCAATCTTCTCAAAAAACATAGCAAAAATGATCCGCGTTTTAAAATACTCCAATTATCGCGCAACTTCGGCTGCGACGGCGGCATAGAAGCCGGTATGAGACATGCAACAGGAGATGCGCTTGTCATCACCATGGCGGACCTGCAGGAACCGCTTGGCGTTATAAAAGAATTCGTCAAAAAATGGGAAAGCGGGTATGATATTGTATACGGCATCGTAAAAAAACGCACCGCGGGAATGGTAAGGAATTTTGCATCGGTTGGTTTTTACAAAATCATCAATGCTCTAACCGGCAACATGTTTCCGGAAAATGCAAGCGACTTCCGGCTTATTGATAAAAAAGTATATGAGACGATAAACGCCATGCCGGAACAGAACAAATATCTGCGCGGCCTTATCATGTGGACCGGATTCAGGCATACCGGTGTGGAATTTGACCGCAAAGACCGGTTTGCCGGGACTGCGAAGTCCGATTTTCTGACTGTTTTTCGCGTTGCGCAGAACGGCATTTTTTCTTTTTCATACTTGCCTTTGCGGTTTGTGTCTTTCCTGGGAATGACTCTTACTTTGGTATCGTTCGGACTTATTATTTTCTATCTTTTCTTATATTTTCTCCACGGCAGGGAAACGCCCGGCGCAGCAACCATCATTATTCTCCAGTTATTTTTATTCGGCATCCTGTTTTTTATCTTGGGCATTATCAGCGAGTATATCGCGCGCATTTATGACGAAGCAAAGCACAGACCGACGTTTATCGTGAAAAGTAAGATTAATGTATAACATAAGTAGTCAGTAGTTATATAACGCACCTCCGAGGTGGCCGTTCTGACCGTAGTCTCCTCGGAGGTGTAAATTGGTACAATACATACATGAAAAAAAATTCCCGGAAAAAAATAAAGGTTGCGATCATCGGCACCGGCAATATCGGCAGCGACCTTCTCGTCAAAATACAACGGTCAAAACTTCTTGAGTGCGGCATGTTTACCGGACAGAATCCCGATTCCGAAGGCATTAAAAAAGCAAAGATTATGAATGTTCCCACATCATTCAAATCCATAGACGCCATTGTTGAAAACCCCGGCTGTTGTGAGATTGTTTTTGACGCAACATCCGCAGAGGCACACCTTCGTCATGCTCCCGTCTTAAAAAAACTGAAAAAATTCACGATTGACATGACGCCGTCGCGATTCGGGAACATGTGTGTACCCCTTATCAATCTTGACACATCGCTGAAAGAACAGAATATCAATATGATTTCCTGCGGAGGACAGGCGACAACTCCCATCATTTACGCCATTATGAAAGTCCACCCGGAAACAGAATACGTGGAAATCGTCTCAAGCATTTCCTCAAAATCAGCAGGCATCGGAACACGCAACAATATTGACGAATACACCCAGACAACAACCGACGCAATCATGCATCTTGGCAAAGCGCCCCGCGCAAAAACCATCATCATCCTCAATCCCGCAGAACCCTCAATTTATATGAATAACACGATCTACGCAAAGATAGAGAATCCTCAGCTTGACGAGCTGAAAAAAGCGATAAAACATATCGTAAAAAAAATCCAGCAGTATGTCCCGGGATACAAACTGAAACTCGGTCCTGTTTTTGAAAATAACCGGGTAACAACCATGGTGGAAGTTGTCGGACTCGGCGATTATCTGCCTGTCTATGCGGGAAATTTGGATATAATAAATTGCGCCGCCATAGCGGTGGCGGAAGAATATGCCAGAAAAAAATCATCATAAAAAAGAAATACTGATTGTTGATTCTACCCTTCGCGACGGATCGCACGCCATGAAACACCAGTTTACTGCAGACGATGTCTCCCGGTATGCAACAGGCGCGGAATCTGCCGGCATAAAACTTCTTATGGTCGGACACGGCAACGGCCTGGGAGCTTCCTCACTGCAGCTTGGATTTTCCCTTCTTTCGGATGTTGACATGCTCAAAACAGCAAAAAAAGAATTGAAAAAAACAAAGCTCGGGGCCTTTCTTATTCCCGGATTCGGCACAATAAAAAGCGATGTTGAACCGGCAATAGCATTGGGAATTGATGTCCTTATGGTTGCAAGCCACTGCACCGAAGCAAATATCACCCGCCAGCATATCCAGTACGGGGTAAAAAAAGGAGTAAAAACGTACGGAGTACTGATGATGTCGCATATGATTTCCGCAAAAGAATTACTGGTTGAAGCCCAAAAAATGGAAGAGTACGGAGCGTCGGGGATACTTCTTATGGATTCTGCCGGCGCATATCTACCAAGTGATGTTACGGAAAAGGTGGGAATGCTTGCAGCCGGACTTCATATTGATGTGGGATTTCACGCCCATAACAATCTCGGCATGGCGGTTGCCAATTCCATCGCCGCCGTTGAAGCCGGTGCAACTATTCTTGACACCACGTCGCGCGGACTGGGAGCGGGAGCGGGGAACTGCCAGATGGAAGTTGTTGTTGCGGTTCTTCACCGGATGGGGTATAAAACGGGATTGGATCTGTATAAATTAATGGACGTGAGCGAACATGTCATTGCAAACATCATGAAAAAACCGCAGGAAATTAATCTTATTACTTTGACAAGCGGTCTTGCCGGCGTATTTTCCGGATTTGCACCTCACGCCAAAAAAGCCGCAGAGACATTCGGCGTTGACGTGCGCGATGTCCTTATGGAACTTGGAGACAGGAAAGTTGTCGGAGGACAGGAGGATATCATCATTGACGTTGCTATGAATATAAAACAGAGAAAAGAAGTCAGAGAGGAAAATTATGATATTGAATCATTATTATAAATTTCCACAAACCTTATGAAAGTAAGCGACTATATTATTGACTTTCTTGCAAAAAAAGGATTAGACACGGTATTTATGATTACCGGCGGACAGGCAATGTTTGTAAACGACGCGGTCTGCCGAAACAAGAACATAAAATCAATATTTACCCACCATGAACAGGCGGCAACCATGGCTGCAGATGCCTACGGGAGAATCAGCGGCAAACTTGGAGTAGCCATTGTCACCGCAGGCCCGGCAAGCATCAACGCGCTCAACGGCGTTGTGGGCGGATGGGTGGACTCGGCTCCGATGCTTGTAATTTCCGGCCAGTCCGCATTGCCCGCAGTCAGATATCAGGAAAAAACCAAAATCCGCCAGTACGGCATACAGGGAATATATATCAAACCGTTCGTTGAAAAAGCGGTCAAGTTTTTTGTGACGATAGACGACCCGTCGCTTGTCAAATACTATATCCAGAAAGCATATCATCTTGCATTTTCCGGACGTCCCGGACCCGTATGGCTTGATATCCCGCTTGACGTCCAGAGAATGGAGGTTCCGGAAAAATTATTAAAAGAATATATTCCCGAACCGGAAAAAAACAACGCAAAGCAGTTGAAAAAAGACGTTGCCGAAGCGGTAAAACTCATCGCAAAAGCAAAGCGCCCCATGTTCCTTGCCGGCCACGGCGTTGATATTGCCCATGCGCAGGACGAACTTATCAAGACAGCAGAACAATTGAATATTCCTATAGTAACAACACGCCTCGGTATTGATATCATCAATAGCGACCATACACTGTATGTGGGCAGGCCCGGAACATACGGAGAGCGCTCTGCAAATTTTGCAGTCCAGAATTCCGATCTTATTATTGCGATTGGCACGCGTCTTGCAACCGCCATGATCGGGCATAACGCCAAAGATTTCGGCAGAAACGCACGGAAAATAATGATTGACGTTGATCATGAGGAGCTTGACAAGCCGGGTATTGAAATCCACCTGAAAATCAACAATGATGCAAAAGCATTCCTCAAAGAGCTGCTGAATCAGACCGAGCATTTCAAATCCCCTGATTTTTCCCCATGGGTAAAAAAATGCAATTACTGGAAAAAAACATATCCCGTTGTCCTTCCCGAATATAAGAAAGAAAAACCGGTCAATTCGTATTATTTTACCGATAGATTGTCTGAGGCGGCAACACATAAAGATGTTGTACTCGTTGATACCGGATCATGTTTCCATATTGCCTGCCAGACATGGAAGATAAAAAAGGGCCAGAAATTCCTGACAACCGGAGGCATCTCAACCATGGGATACTGGGCGGCGGGAATAGGCGCGTGCGCCGCCAATAACCTCAAAAGAACCATTGTTATCACGGGTGACGGAAGCCTGCAGTTCAATATCCAGGAGTTTGCAACGATAAAACATAATAATCTTCCGATCAAGGTTTTTATTTTCAATAACAACGGATACCTTCTCATCCGCCAGACGCAGAAAAATTTCATGGAGGGAAGACTCATCGGGGAGAGTCCGGATACCGGAGTCTGGTGCCCCGATTCGCTGAAAATAGCCCATGCATACGGAATAAAAGGGGTGCGGATCAACTCTGTTTCCGAGGTGGACAAAAAAATCAAGGAAGTGTTGGACTATGACGGACCGGTCATTTGCGACGTCATGACGCCGCAGTGGCAGCTTATTATTCCCCGCACCGCCTCGGAGAAAAAGCCCGACGGAACACTCGTATCAAAGCCGTACGAAGACATGTTTCCGTTCCTTGATCCCAAAGAACTGGCGGAGAATATGGTTGGTGAGTAAAAAATTAAGCTTATAGTTTTTTTTCTCCTCATTAACAGGGCTTTCTATCAATCTTGACAGATATTCTTATGTAGAATATAATATGTGCTATGATGACAGAGCTTCCGAGACCTTCAAGACCAATCGATGCTCGAGTTATCTTTGGACCGTCTGCTGATCAATATGCTGATTTGTACGCCAATCTCACAATCGGATACAGGAAATCCGAAGGGGCAATATTGGGATATG
>CAYSLG010000023.1:10038-11611 GCA_964431935.1 uncultured Gammaproteobacteria bacterium | reverse complement strand
CTATAGTCTCTATTATACTCCTGTTTTTTATGGGGTGCAATGGTTTTTTATTCCTTCTTCTGCTTCAGGTATGCTTCAATAAACCTGTCAAGTTCACCGTCAAGGACTTTTTCCGTATTTGTTTCTTCATGGTCGGTTCTCAAATCTTTTATCAATTTATACGGATGAAGGACGTAGGAGCGTATCTGCCTTCCCCACGACGCCATTTTTTCCGTCTTAAAGCCTTCAATTGCTTTTTCTCTCTGTTTCTGTTCGGCCTGCCAGAGTTTTGCGCGAAGCAGTTTGAGCGCGTTTTCCCTGTTTTTCCCTTGCTGCCGTTCAGTCTGGCAGACAATCATGATTCCGGACGGCTTATGGGTAAGACGAACTGCGGTTGATACTTTATTGACATTCTGTCCGCCGTGTCCCCCGCTTCTGAAAAATTGCCACTCAAGATCTTCTTCTTTCACATGAATTTCCTTGTCTTCAATAATCGGAAGCACTTCAACAAGGGCAAACGAAGTCTGGCGCAATTTGTCCGCATTAAAAGGAGATTGTCTTACCAGTCTGTGTACTCCTGCTTCTGCTTTGAGGTATCCGTATGCAAACCGTCCGTACACATTCAAAATAGTGCTTTTTATTCCCGCTTCTTCTCCGGGAACTCTGTCTATTTCATCAAAACTCCATCCTTTTCTCTCAAAAAACCTGACATACATCCGAAACAGCATGTGGGACCAGTCCATCGCCTCTGTTCCGCCCTGTCCCGCGTGGATGGAAAAAATAGCGTCGTTTTTGTCATATCGTCCCGAAAGAAACATATCAATTTCGTTTTTTCGTATTAACCTCTCCGCTTCTTCAAGATTGTTTTCCGATATATAATATTCAATTAATTCTATTTCTTCCATCTCCTTTTTTAATGAAGAGATTTTTTTCATTGTTTGGGTAGATATTTCGCGGTCAAGCCAGAAGGACTGGTCGTATGTTTTTTCTTCAAGGGTTTTTAATTCATTTTTTTTCCCTTCAAGATCGGCTTTTTGCAGAAGAGAGTCGCACCTGTTTTGCAATTCTTCTTTTGAAGTAATCATTTAAAATCTTTCCCGACGACAATAACAATATCAGCATTTTCTTCATCGTCAAGGCTCTCTATTATAGCAGACGAAGCATAGTCCGTAAGCTCTTTTTTGAGAAGTTCTCCTAAAAATTCATGGTTTTCTTTTACCTGTATTATTGTTATCTCATTATCAAAACTGTCGGCGTTGCCGGTGAGGATTTCCTGGTATTCCAAAGTTTTTAGAACATCTTTTACTGCATTGGCTTTTCCGCGTATGCCGGAGCCGTTCAGCACTTTTATTTTTAATTCGTCTTTTTTGATTGCGGGTGTGGGAGTTGGAGTAGGGGGAGCCGGTGTCGGAGTCGGCGATATTTTTGTTTGTGTAATTGGCAGCCATGCTATAGTTTGAAAAAAAGACTTTGTGTTTAGTCTTGACACTGCAAGAAACAGTAAGAAAGAAAGAGCAAAGGAAGTAATAAAAAGAACCGTTTCTTTTTTTGGAATATTTATATTCGGACGCGAAAAAGAAAGAGGTATTTTTTT
>CAYSLG010000023.1:0-10028 GCA_964431935.1 uncultured Gammaproteobacteria bacterium | reverse complement strand
AGGGCGAGCGCGTCCATGCCGGAAGTGATCTTGTCCTGTACGAAAAGAAATGCGCCGAAACAAACATCAAAAAGAAGTATGGGAAGAGTTTTTTGGGGAGGGACAATAAACTGCCTCAAATAATCTTTATAAAAATCGGGAATGATTCTTTTGAGCGGATTCATCCATACTCCGACGGATTTTGTAAACGTATCTTGGCGGATATTTTCCGAAAGCAAACCGGATAAAATAACCCTGTTCAATTTGAATCCTTGAGATTCATAATCAGCCGCCTTTTCTTTCACCGCGGATTCAAGAGACGCCTCGTCTTTGATGGTTTGTTGAAATATTTCCGGCTGAAGAAGCCCGAATGAGTCGTATACATACCCCTTTAGGTATGATGCGTCGCAATGGGTATACAAAATGATTTCTTTTTTTTCTTTGCGGAGGGTTTTTTCAAATAATTTGAAATACGCAAGTGTTTCCGGAATTATCGCGGTTATCTTAAGGTCAAGCAGGGAGCAGACATCTTGATATTTCTGTACAAGTTCTTTTTGCATAACATACAGCGAGATTTGTTTTTGGAAATTTTGTTCTTTTACAAAAGAATCTGCAACGCATATGTCTAAGTCAACCAGAAAATTACTCCGGGCTTTATCTTGAATAAAAGAATGCAAAGCAGATGGTGCAATGTCTCCCGGCACTTCAGTGCGCAGAAATTGAAAGGCAGATTGGGGAATAATAAAAACAACATCCCTATCCTTGACAGAAGAAGAAACAGATTCTACCCCTTCTTTTATTGCCGAAGCAAGTATATCGGTATTCGGAAATGATTTTTCATCAAGCAGTACGGTTTCATGTTTTTTTTCAAAAGAACGAAGCTCGTATTGTCCAAGCAGAGTTTTTTTCAGCAAAAGAATTTTCAGTTCTTTGGAATCAAGAGAAATATAAAGCATATTTTATTATAGTGTTTTTTCCAAGATAAAGTCAAAGGAAAATAATATACAATAGGAGCATATGGATAATCCGATAGAAGAGATAAAAAAGAAAATAGATATTGTCGGGTTTATTAACTCCTATATTGCGACAAAAAAATTCGGGAGAAATTTCAACGCTCTTTGTCCTTTTCATCAGGAGCGTACTCCGTCATTTGTCATCTCGCCCGAACGGCAGATCTGGCACTGCTTTGGAGCGTGTCAGGAAGGAGGAGATATATTCAAATTCTTGATGAAGTGGGAAAATATCACGTTTCCCGAGGCACTCAAAGAGCTTGCCGCAAAGACAGGAGTTACTCTTCACTCCATGCCGTTTGAAGACAACGCGTGGAAAAAAAAGGAGCGGTTGTTTGAGATAAATACCGTTGCGGCGCAGTTTTTTGAACATTTGTTATGGAATACAAAATTCGGAAGTGCCGGAGTTAATTTTCTTTCATCGCGCTCCATCAGACCGGAAACCGCAAAAAAATTTCATATCGGATACGCGCCGGATTCGTGGGAGTCGCTTTTGAAATTTCTCAAGAAAAAAAAGTTTCAAGAAAAAGAAATATTTGAAACCGGTCTTTTGGTCAAAGGACAAAGCGGTACTTTCTATGATCGGTTCAGAGGAAGATTGATGTTCCCGATAAAGGATGCGCGGGGGAATATTATTGGTTTTTCCGGCAGAAGCATGCAGGAAAAAGACATATCTGCAAAATATATCAATATTCCCGAAAGCCTTTTATACCATAAGCGGGAGACGCTTTTCGGGCTGGATTTGGCAAAAGAGGCGATAAAAAAGGAAAAAAACGCATATGTTGTTGAAGGAGAATTTGACGTGATCTCTCCCTACCAAAACGGATTTGAAAATTTTATTGCAATCAAAGGATCGGCTCTGACAAAAGAGCAACTGATGTTTCTCAAAAAATATACGGACAGAATTACGCTTGCTCTTGATTCTGATGCGGCCGGAACAGAGGCGATGAAGCGGGGTATAGAAGAGGCAGAGACAATGGATTTTGACATAAGCATTGTTTTTTTTGATTTTGCAAAAGACCCCGATGAAGCGGTGCGCACAGATAAGATAAGATTCAAAAAAGCCCTCGGCGGTGCAGTTCCCATATATGATTTTATTGTCCAGTCGGCACAGAAGAAGTATTCCCCGGACAATCCGTTCAATAAAAAAAAGATAGCGGAAGAGGTCATTCCTTTTGTTTCAACAATCAAAAATCCCATTGTTCAGTCCCATTATTTCAAGAAATTGTCAGAGGTTCTTGATGTTGATATTGAAAGTGTTCGGTCGCTGGCAAAAAAGAAGCAAGACAGAAAAAAGGAAGAAATTCCTTATTCGTTCCAGAAAAAAAACAGCGCGGAAACAAGAAATATTCTTCTTGAAAAATACATCTTAAGTTTGGTTTTGCAGGAGGGAAGTGAAGAGTATAAAACAGGCGGGGTGGTATTTTCAGTTGTTGAGCCTGATGATTTTTCTATTCCTTCATATAAAAAAATCGCCAAAGGGTTTCTTGAATTTCAGGAAAAATTCCCCGGCGCTTTCAAACTTACTTCTTTTGTTGATTCTCTTGAAAAAGAACTCCAGCCGGTGTGCGATGAAATATATCTTTTCGCCTCATACAGAACAGAATTTGTTGAGCAGAATTTGGAAAAATTGACATACGAAATGAAAAGAAACATGCTGAAAAAAAAGATAACGGATCTTATCAAAGGAGAAAATAAAGATGAAATAAAAAGAGACGAAGAGATAAAAAATATCGCCCTGCGCTTAAAAGAGGTGGAAAAAAAGCTGTTAACAGTATAAAATGTCATTTGTATGACGCCTAACAAACTTCCAAAAAATCTGAATGAATTGCTGAAACAAGGCGAAGAAGACGGGTTTTTGGTGCAGGACGACATACTGCTTATTTATCCCGACCCTGAAAAACATATTGAAGATATTGACCAGTTTTTCAACCATGCCCTGCAAAAAGATATTGATATTTTTGAAACCGTATCAACCCGTGAAGAAACAGAAGCGCGCAAATCCGCAGAAGAAATTGAAAAGGAGTTGGAACAGCTTGTTGTCATAAAACACGGAGAATCTCTTGACCCGATAAAAATGTATCTGAAAGAAATAGGAAGGACACCTCTGCTTTCTTTTGAAGAAGAGATAGACCTTGCCAAGCGGTATGAAAAAAAAGACCAGAAAGCAAAAGAAAAACTGATAAAAGCAAACTTACGGTTGGTTGTCTCCATTGCAAAAAAATATCTCGGAAGGAGATTGTCGTTTCTTGATCTGATACAGGAAGGCAACAGAGGATTAATACGCGGTGTGGAAAAATATGATTGGAGACGGGGATACAAATTTTCAACATATGCCACGTGGTGGATACGGCAGGCAATTACCCGCGCAATCGCAGATCAGTCGCGCACCATACGGATTCCGGTCCATATGGTTGACCATATAAACCGGTATTACAAAACCCAAAGAAGATTGACGCAGAAGTTTGGAAGAGAACCGACAAATAAAGAAATTTCAAAAGAAATGCAGCTTTCTATTGAAGAAATAGAAAATCTCATAAAAATTTCCCAACAGCCAAAGTCATTATCAACTCCTGTGGGGGATGATAAAGAAGCAACGCTTGAACAGTTTGTCAGCGATCAAAATCAGTTAAGTTTGTATGACAAAGTTTCCCGCGAACTTCTGAAGGATGTTTTGAATAAAGTCCTTGATACGTTATCTCCGCGGGAAAGAAAAGTATTGGCAATGAGATTCGGATTGGAAGACGGAAAACCAAAAACGCTTGAGGAAGTTGGGAAAGAATTCAAAGTAACCAGAGAACGCATCAGGCAGATTGAGGCAAAAGCAATACGCAAATTAAAACACCCCACACGCGCCCGCAAACTAAAAGATTTTTTAGAGTAATCTCTGCTTGATTTGCAAAAAGAAAAAAGTTACAGTTATTTCATGCGAAAGGATATTTCACATACACAGAAAGTATTGAATTTATGGGCTATTGTTCTTATTGCTTGGAGTGTGTACCGAATAAATTTTGGGGTGAGCCTTCCTCTTTTAGTTGACGAATTCATTGCAAAACCTTTGATTTTTGTTCTTCCGGTGTATCTTTTTATAACGAATGTAGAAAAAACGGATTTTTTTAAGGGATTGGATTTGAAATTCTCGCGCTTATTCACCGATATTATACTTGGCGTTGGAATAGGGGCGGTATTTTTCCTGACTGGAATGTTGGGAAATATTGTAAAGTTCAAAACATTTTGGCCCACAATACAGACTATTTTTTCTCAGGAAAACACAGCGGTATATCTTTTTGCGGCTCTTGCAACGGGAATTACGGAAGAAATTCTTTCCCGGGGATTTGTGTTGAAGCGGTTGTACGCAGAATCAAAAAACATGCTGATGTCTTCGTTTCTTGCAAGCGTGCTGTTTTTTTTCCTTCATATCCCTATTTTATTTTCAAGCGAAAAAATAATAGGAACAGTGCTTTTAAGAATTATGATTATGGATCTGATTTTAAGTTTTGCGGTTTCGTTCATATATCTTGAAAGGAAGAGTTTGATTCTGCCGATACTTATTCATGCGTTTTATACGTTAAGCATCCAATTGCTTGTATAATATCTCCTCATCTGTTTTTTTTGATAACATCTGCATTTCTTTTCGTGATTTTAAAATAGGCGCAATCAGAGGCAGCGCTTTTAAAAATGCGGATAAAAAAGAAAAGTCCCCCCGCACGCTTTTTGTCAAAATCTCTCTAAAAAGAGAAGAAATATGCGAATATAAAAGAGATTTTGACGTAATATTTTTCCAGATGCAGATAAGCTGGTTGCGAAACGCTATAGTTTTGATGAAATGCTTGGAGAAATAAACGCCGATTGTTGATTCATGATGGTGTTCAACAATAATATTCGGGTCAAACAGCACCGAATAACCTCTTTTCCATGCACGGTACGACAGATCAATATCCTCCCAATAGAAGGGAGAAAATAAAGGATCAAACCCTTTTATTTTGTCAAATTTTTTCCTGTCTATAATACATGCTCCTCCTTCTGCCCAGCCGTTGTATCCCGGTGTAAGATTATTTGCTTTTTCATGCTGTAAAAAACCGTTTTCCAGAATATCCTGTTTTTTCCGACAATTGAACCGTCTTTTTCTTTTTGCGCGAAGCTGACGGCAAAAAGAGAAGGATCTGTTTCAAAATGGGAAAATGCTTTTGTATATGATGTATCCTGAAGCACTACGTCGCTATTTAAAAGCATTATATATTGGCGTAGTGCTCTTATAACTCCTTTATTCACCGTCAGTCCGAATCCCATATTGCGGCGGTTTTCAATAAGAATGATGTTGTTCCATGGGCGCAGTTCTTTTTGTATGTTTTCCGACGGATCGTCATTTACGACAATAATTTCGCAGTCTTTGAGAAATTGCATATTATGAGAAAGATTTCTCACGAGCATCTGTTTATTTTTGTACGTTGGGATGATGACGGAAAGGCTCATTTAAAATAAAAATAAAATATAAAAAATAAAAACGACATATAAAAATGCAAAAAGAAAAACCGCATATTATATATTCAATACTTTATATGCGTTTTTTTCAAACACGTCATAGCGAAAATGTTCACCAACATATTGTTTCGCCGCATTTTGTATTTTTTTATGCAGGGAAGCGACGGACGCGATTTCGTTCATTTTTTCAAACAAATCCTGTTCGCTTTCAAAGAGAAAGCCGTTTATGCCGTTGGAAATAATTTCCTTCGGTCCGCCGTTTTTGAAACAGAAGGGCACGCAGCCTGCTGCCATTGCCTCAAGCGGAGATATGCCTAAGTGCTCCACAAGCTCGGGGTTTTTATTTTCATCAATGCCGTATCCTGCAAAATGCCAGTAATATAAAGATTTTTTATACAGCGTTTTCAATTCGTTATAAGAAATATTCTGCTTCAAAATAATTGACGTATTATTGCCGACAAGGGATTGAAGATAAGAAAAATATTCTTTATCGCTTTCTTGCAATCCTCCTGCAAGGATAAGAGTAAAATCTTTGAACAGATTATTTTGATGTTGTAATTTATTGAACATTTTTATTGCAATATCCTGCCGTTTTGAGTGAAGATGGGGAAAAAATCTTCCAACCGATAAAATAATGTTATCTTTCTTGAGGCTTTGGATATTTATATCAATAAAATCATTATCAATATGCGGATAGAGCACTTCCGATTGCACTCCCCATTTTTCCAGCCATTTTTTTGTATAACGGGAATTGGAAATGAAGGAAAAGTTTCGCGTTTTTATTCTGTTTGCAATGTCCATGCGGTATAAATCTTGTTTGGGAACCATGCAGAATACATAATTTTTCTTTGCTGGTGAAAAAAAATAACTTCCGTCGGTAACATAAAAAAAATAATCATAAGATTTTAGAGCTTTTCTTTTTTCAAAAAATGTTCTCTTTTTCAGAGATGGCGCAAATATGAGTGGTGATGAAAAATTAAGATGCAGGGCGCGTTGTATTGATTTGCTTATGTTGTTATCCCAGAAGACGGTAATTTCAAACCCTTTTTTTTCAAGCGCCTTCAGTATGGACAGGATATGTTTTTCTCCGCCGCCGAGCGTGTCAAGAAAGGGATCATAGAGAGCTGCTTTTCTTTTCATAGAGAAAGATATAGGTTATTGTTTTTGAAAACGCCTGATATATGCTTTCAATTATACCAATGCCCCCGTCCAAAAACCCCGCATTCTTTGCAAAGCGCCTGAAAAGCTCTCCGAAGAACTTCCTGAAAAATATAGGTACGGATACGGTTTTGCCCGCCTTGAAAAGCAGATCAGATTCAATATCTTCAAAAATAATGGTTTTTTCAACCATTGTTTCAATATCTCCGTGAAAATAATGAAGAAGCGGATTTTGCAGCAGACGGAAATTTCCTTCTATAACAGGAGCGGAATGTATCTTTGCAGGCCATGATTTCAGGTATTTTTTGTTGATAAGGCGGATCTGATAATCAGGCCACCACCCTCCGTATTTCAACCATCGCGCCCTGCCGAATATATTTTTGCGCGGAATTTTGTAATAGGAAAAGGAATTATCCGATATTGCCGCCTTTATTTCTTCCGCAGACTCTTTTGTCATGCGCTCGTCCGCATCAAGAACGTACACCCAGTCGGTTTGAGCTTTTGAGATGCCGAATTCACGCGCAGGCTCTACATAATGGGAGAATGGGAAGAAAAATACGCAAGCTCCCAAGCGTCTTGCAATATCGGCGGTTCTATCCGTACTGTGCATGTCAATGACGATAACCGTACCGGAAAGAATATGCGCGCAGCGTATGCACTCCTCAATATTATTTTCTTCGTTATAGGTATGGATAATGATAGAAATATTTTCCGGCATATCTTTTTAATTGGTTAAGATAATGTAATCCTCTCTCCATTGTTCAACAATTACCCCATTTTCAAATGCTTTCGTATTGAGGATGTATGCTTTTTTTGGGATATGGTCTTTTCTCCACTGTTCTATGCGGAACTCATATACGTCCGGTTCTACGATATACCAGCAGACATTGTCAACAAACCCAAGAGAAGGTTTCTTATATCCTTGCAATGTGAAATAATCAAACAAATAATTATACGTATGGGGGAAAACAGGCGGCGTATATACCTTCGCGCAGAAATCATCTCTTTTTGCCTGTTGGAGAATATATTCTACGATTGCGGTATTTGCTTTCAGCCCGACAACCACTTCGTTTTTTTTCCGCAGGATGTCTTTTCCAAAAACAAAGAGGGAAACAATAAAGAAAAACAAGGAAAGCGCAAGAAGAATATGTTTTACATATAAGATGCGCGAAAGCGAAAAAGCAAACGCAATCATGAGGAAAAGATACACGTATTGGATACCCTCAAGGTAATAATCCCAGAAAAAATTATTTTTATATGCAAGCGTCAATAGAAAAAGCACCGAAAACAAAACAAGAAGAAACAAGGCGGTTTTTTCTTTATGGTTTGTCTTGTTTTTTTTCAGCACGAACCATAATCCCGTGAATGCAAGAAAAAGCAATCCGTATCCGAGTATAAGATGTTGTTTTTCAAAAATACTCTTGAAATATCCTGCAATAAGGTATGACCTGTCAATAGCAAGTCCCCGGAAATCCTGCGGATGGTCTGCGGTGGGATTTTTAAACACATTGAAAGCAGACTGGATTTGAAGAAATCTGTATTTCAATTCAAAAAGCAGGCGGGGAATAAACGGAATGGCAATGCCGGCAAAAAAACGGGAAAAAAGGATTTTATCCGCAAAAATTTTCCTGATATCTTTGAAAAAAAGCATCGCAATTAAAAATGAAGGAATAAGAAATGCGCCGAATGCAACTTCAAATTCAAAAATAAAGCCGATTGAAAGAGCGATGAGAAAAGCATATTTTTTATCGGAGGTTTCAAAAAATGTATACAAAGAATATATGAGCAAAAGAACAAAGACGGGGACAACGATATTATTTGCGGGGAAAAAAGCCAGCCGCGAAAAATAAGGAGAAACCGATACAACAGAAAGAAACATAAGTCCGGCGGCAAAACCGAACTCTTTTTTTACAAAGATATAAAACAGCGCGACCGAAACAAGAGAGACAAAAAATAATCCCCAATAAAATCCCAAAGGCCAGCCCTGAAAAACAGCATAAAACACGGCGAGAAGATAGTACCACCACGCTCCGTGGAATATCCCCTGACTTCCTGTTGTCGGGCCGATGAGCGTCATGTTTTTGTACCTTATAATCTGTTCTGCCTGGAGAAAATCCCTGCCCTGATCGTATGTATAGGGAACGGTTTGATTGAGAAGAGGAAGTACTCTAAAATAGATGGTGGCGGCAAAAAGAATAATAATAAAAAAAGGTATAATTTTTTTCAGTACACCCATGCAGTTATTATACAAAAACAGAAAGCTCATTGTGTTTTTATACGGAATTCTTCTTGCGTTATTCGCGCTGTATTCTTATACGCTGTTGGATCTCAATCTGACCATAGTTAATCATCCGCTTTGGAATACGTTTCGCTCCTTCATTATCCAACTGGGATATTTTCAGAGAGAATTATCCGCTCAGCTGTATGTACTATCTATTATCGTGCTGTTCATATTTCATATTGTTCTGGTGCGCATAAAAATTAATCCCTTAAAAACCGCAATGCTAATCGGGGTAATTCTGTTTTTTTCCTATCCGTTTCTTTCACACGATTTTTTCAATTACATGTTTGATGCAAAAATTCTCACGGTCTATAACAAGAATCCCTATCTGTATCGCGCTCTTGATTTTCCGTCCGACCCGTGGCTTCTTTTTATGCATTGGACTCACCGGACATATCCGTACGGCCCTGTTTTTCTTCCCCTGACGCTTATTCCTTCATTTTTGAGTTTCGGCAAACTTATTCTGAATCTGGTTTTTTTCAAGGCAATGTTTATTGCGTTTTATTTTTCTGCGGTTTTTGCCTTGAATAAATTGAATAGATCGTGGGCTCTTTTTTTTGCAACACATCCTCTTGTTCTTATTGAAGGGATTGTCAATGCCCACAATGATCTTATCGGAGTATCGTTTGCAATAATGGGAATATATTTTCTTTTGAATAAAAAAAATGCGTGGGGCAGAATTTTTCTTGTTTTTTCTGCAGGAATAAAATATATCACCGTTCCGCTGATTTTTTTGTCCGCGGGAAATAAAAAGATAAACACGGCGATATTTGCGTTGCTTACTGCGGTTCTTTTATATCTTTGGACAAAATCCGAAGTACAGCCGTGGTATTTCTTAGCTCTTTTTACGGCAATTCCCTTCTATAAGGATTGGATCCAAAAGCTTACTGTTTTTTTTGCGGGGCTTTTATTTTCGTATTATCCGTATGTCAGATTCGGCGGTTGGGATACTATGGAAAAAGTGGCATTGAAACATCAGATTATTTATGTATTTTTAATAGTAAATGTGATATTGATTTTTATAAATCAAATAGCACAACATAAAAAATCCGTTAATCCGTTAATCCGTTAATCTTTCAATCAAACAATTTGTTTTTAATAAGATGAAGTTTTGTTTT
>CAYSLG010000022.1:5949-12026 GCA_964431935.1 uncultured Gammaproteobacteria bacterium | reverse complement strand
GTACCACCGATCGGGAATTGCACCCAACCCCGAAGGAAATACTGCTAATTGTAATCAGTATTATACTCTAAAACAAGAAAACTTTAAATCTCGCTCATAATCCGAATGACTTCATCGTCACCCACTTGATAGAATTCATCGTAGTACAATCCCACTGATCCCAGATAAAAAGGATCTGTATGGAGAATAATGAGTTCATCACAATATTGTCGCAGTTCATCCGCTATATCTGACGGCGTAACAGGAACTGCAACAATAAGTTTTTGAGGCAACTTATTTTTTACTTCTTGTATTGCTGTTTTTATTGTCAGCCCTGTTGCAATGCCGTCGTCAACAATAATCACTGTTTTCCCTTTTATGTTAACCGGCTCCCTATTATGCAGATACGCTGCTTTCCGCCGCTTTATTTCTTTTTGCTCTTTTTTGATTTCCTCCTCTAACCAATGTTTATCAATACCTTCAGCTTCCTGTTTGTTCATTACAACGTAGCCGCTCTCTCCTATTGCTCCAATTGCGTATTCCGGCAATAGTGGATGCCCTATTTTTCTCGTGATGACAAGGTCAAGAGGAATGTGAAGTTGTTGGGCGATTTTTCTTGCCGCAACGACCCCGCCGCGGGGAAGAGCAAGAATTACGGCATTGGTATTTTTGTACTGCTGCAATTTTTCCGCTAATTGCTTTCCCGCATCCTCCCTATTTTTGAAATGGGAAATAACGTTCATGTTATTTTTTTCAGATATTGACTTCGTTTCTCCTGTGAAAACTTTTCAATAGCATAGCGAAGCATAGTACGCGGCATTTCAGATGCGTATTTTTTTAGAAAATCCTCTTCTTTTTCTAACGAACACCGCTTTCCCGCTTCTCGCAGCATCCACCCGACTGCCTTATGAATAAGATCATGCTTATCATACAAAAGGATCTGCGCAATTTTAAACGAATCTTCACACTGACCTTTTTTTATGAAATAAAACGTTGCCATTATTGCAATTCTTCTTTCCCAAAGAGAGTTTGACTGTGCAAGCTTTTCAAGAATTCTTTTATCCTTGCCGTTCAAATATCCTCCAACAATATCCGGCGCACTTAAGTCAACCAAGTCCCAATTATTAATATATTTCGTATTTGAAATATATATCTCATACGCTTTTTTCTTATCTTGTCTTGCTTTGCCTACTAAGATAAGCAAAGCGCACAAGCGAATCTCATGCTCCAAATTGCAGAGAAGTCTTTCGACATCTTGAAATGATGTATCTTTAAATTCTTTGGCAACCGATCTTATTTGCGGTACTGTTATACCCAAAAAAATATCGCCTTCTCCGTATTCGCCTTTCCCTGTTTTAAAGTATCTCTGAAGATTGTCTTTTCTCTTTTTGTCCGCAAATCTGCGCAAGGCAGATATGATTTGATTCTCCATGTATTTTTTATTACGATATATAAATCCGATACATTTGAATGAAGTTTACCGGTAACTATATTGTTGTTTATGTACCAAAACTTATAAAGAATCAAAGTTTTGAATGAGATTCATTTATTTCATAAAAACTTCCCTTTGTCTTTCCTATTTTAACAAAAAAAATTGAATCACAGATAAAATCTTGCCGAATATTGCCAGATCTTGCCGAATATTTCGTGACAAATGATTACGCGATATTCGTATTACATGCATTTTTTTGCAGTAGACAGAAAAAAGAATTTCATATATAATGAAATCTTAAAAAATGAGTACTGTTACACTTTATCCTCTTTTTTTTCTTGCCTATATTAGCCTCCCAAAAGTTGTTTTTGCTGCATCGTCAGGATCTGAAGCTCATATTAATTTAAGTAATGTTTTTTTATTCTTCGCGATTCTTCTCTTTGCGGCGAAAATCGGAGGAGTTGTAGAAAAATTTGGTCAGCCAAGCGTACTGGGAGAACTTGCAGCGGGAATTGTTCTTTCTTTTTTTGCTTTTATAGGATTTGGCTTTATTGAAGAAATACGACAAAATTCTATCTTGTTGTTTTTAGCAGAATTTGGAGCGGTGCTTTTATTATTCAAGATCGGTTTGGAATCAAATATTGGCAAAATGACACGTGTTGGCTTTGGGGCTTTTTTTGTTGCAATAATTGGTGTCGTTGTTCCGTTTGCGCTCGGAGCTTTTCTTGTTGGACCATATCTTTTTCCATATGTATCTTTTACGGCTCATTTATTTATCGGGGCATCATTAGTTGCAACAAGCGTTGGAATAACCGCCTCTGTTTTTCAAAATCTGAACGCCATAAAAAGCAGGGCGTGTCAAATAGTATTAGCAGCCGCGGTCATTGATGACGTATTGGGACTTCTTATTCTTGCAATTGTTTCTGCTGTTGCGTCGGGTAACTCTGTTACCTTAAGCTATGTCTCTATACTCGCCATGAAGTCATTTGGCTTTCTTATCATAGCTATTACGTTTGGGAATTTATTTGCAAAATCACTTTCAAGATTATTTTCTCTCATTCATACGGGTACGGGTATGAAATTTTCCCTTGCCTTAATATTTGCTCTTATATATGTATATATTGCACAAATCGTTGGACTTGCTCCTATTATTGGCGCTTTTGCCGCAGGACTTGTTCTTGATGCGGTTCATTTTAAAGATTTTAATGTTTCGTTTGCAACGTACGAACTTCAAAAAATTCAAAAAAAATATAAAAAATTATCCTCTCATCTGGACGAATATATTCATAAAGCAGAACATACTCATATTGAACGTATGATCTCAAGTATGGGTCTTATTTTTATTCCGCTCTTTTTTACTTATACTGGACTTCAAATTGATTTTTCATCATTATTAAACCCGTCTTTATATGTATCTGCAATACTTTTATCTATCGCTGCCATATTCGGAAAAATTATCTCAGGGTATGCTGCGCCGGGTGATTGGAGAGAGAAAATGCTGGTTGGCGTTTCTATGATTCCGCGAGGAGAAGTTGGATTAATTTTTGCTTCAACGGGAAAAGCTTTGGGAGTTGTTACAAATGAATTATATTCTATAATTGTGCTTGTTATAATAATAACAACAGGTATTGCTCCCATTCTCATTAAGACCATTTACAGCATGAAACACAAGCAAAAAAATAAATACCATAAAAAAGCAAGGCTTGCCGTGGTTCCCGTTTCTCAGGTAAAATAAAAGAATGCCAGATATTTTACATATAAGCCCCCCTGTTTTCAATCCTCTTCAAAAAAAATATGCTCCTGTTCCGCAGAAACAGCAAAACAATTTTTTTATAAAGGTTTTTTTTCTTATATTAATTGGAGCAACCATTTCCTATCAATTATGGGAAAATAATATTAAAAAAATAGAACAGGGATTTGTGATCTCATACCAAAAAAAACCTCCTCTCAAGAGAAGTCTCGGTGAAAAAATACAACAAATAATCACTAAAACAAAAGGGACATACGGTATTGCCGTAAAAAACCTGAAAACCGGAGAAGCATATTATTTGAATGAACACCGCACATTTCCAACAGCAAGCTTATACAAGCTGTGGATCATGGCAACAGCCATGCAAAAAATTGAAAATAATGAAATTCAGGAGGATGAAGTTCTTAGTGCGGATATTTCTTCGTTAAATAAGGATTTCAATATATCCAGTGAAGAAGCAGAATTAACAGAAGGATTTATACAGTTAACCGTAAAGGATGCCCTTTTTCAGATGATTACCATTTCACATAATTACGCCGCTCTTTTGCTGACAAAAAAAGTAAAGCTTTCCTCGGTGCAGGAATTTTTGGAAAAAAACGAATTTAAGGAGTCTGCGCTTGGCGACCCAAAAGCCACTCCGTATGATATGGCTCTTTTTTTTGAAAAACTGTATAAAGGGGAATTTGTAAATACGGAGAATACAAAAAAAATGATAGATATATTAAAACAGCAAACTTTAAATAATAAACTGCCAAAATATATATCCGAAACCGTGGAAATTGCCCATAAAACCGGAGAACTGGGTTTTTTTACCCATGATGCGGGCATTGTATTTACCAACAAGGGAGATTATATAATTGTTATCTTATCGGAAAGCGATTCTCCTTCGGAGGCAGAAGACCGTATCGGCTTGGTATCAAAAGCCGTATTTGAGTACTTTACAAAATAAACAAAGGCAATATGGTATAATAATACTTAGTTATTTCTCTAACAATAGAGATTGAGTTAAACTGCACGAAAAATTCAGTTTATGAAACTCCATTTGTTGAGATCAAATTTATACTACTGGAAAGGGGGTGTATCATATGGACAAAAATAAAATATTCGTCGGAAGTCTTCCATGGGCAGTAACTAATGATTCATTGAAAGAAATATTTGCTCAATTCGGAGAAATCGTTGAAGCGATCGTTATTACAGATCGCGCAACGGGAAGATCAAAAGGATTTGGTTTCGTTACCTTTTCCAATGAAGAAAGTGCTCAAAAAGCGCTTGACATGAATGGAAAGGAAGTTGAAGGACGAACGATCGTCGTCAATATTGCAAAACCAAGAGAAGAAAGAGGAGGAGGCGGAGGTGGATTCAGAAGAGATAATAGAAGAAGTTATTAATAGATCTCGACACTATTCGCCATGAACGAATAACATCGGATGCATGCGAGTAGTGTTTGATATAGGAATAAATCATCTCTTTGGAAATCTATTCCAAATTAAAAATACGCAGGGCGTTTTTGGAGAAAACCAAATCTTTTTCTTCTTCATTCATAGACAACTCTCTTACTATATTTAAATATTCTTTTTGAGAATACAGAGGCCAATCAGTTCCAAACATACATTTATGAAATCCTCCTACAAAAATCTTAAATTCAGTTAAAACTTTAATAAAATCGTTTTTTTCTTCATTTGTTATCGATTGAAATTCGGTAAAATACCCGGACAAATCCACATATACATTTGGATTTTTTGCGACAACAGCTGCACAATCTCTTATCCATGGATTTCCAAAATGAGCAATAATGATTTTTAAATCAGGATATGCAACCGCTAACTCATCAATGGTAAGCGGATGTGAGTATTTTAATAATCCCGATGATCCTGTTAATAAAACTCCGTTATGAAATATGACGGGAATATTGTTTTTTGAACAATGTTCATATAGTAAATAAAGGCGCTTATCATGAGGGAAAAAATGTTCGTATCCCGTGTAAAACTTAAGCCCTATTAAAAGCTTTCTTTCAAGAAGAGAAAGAATATTGTCTATCTGATTATTGTCAAGACTTGTATAATCAATATTCCCAATTGCTTTTAAACGATTGGCATATTTGTTTGCGGCGTCAATTACTTCTTCAATCGTCGCTCCTAATTCTCTATTACGGTCAAATGAGTTTGAAATGATAAAAGATATATCTATTTGTGCTTCATTCATTGAATTTATTAAATCTTCCGGCGATCTATTTTCTTCTCCAACTCTTCCTATGTGCGTGTGTACGTCAATAATCATATTTCTTATTCTCTCATATTGGGAGAAATTTTGTAAATATGGCTCATGAATAGGAAACTCATCTGGATTGAGATTCATACGAAGTCTTCACAAGCCTGCAGGAAGGAATTGAGAGAGTATATATAAAAAATTCAAAAACGATTTTCTTCAGCTGTTTTTCAGAAATCAGGATATAATATGTATCCTATGAGGATACTCGTAGTTGAAGACGAACATCGGATAGCCCAGGCAATAAAAAAAGGACTTGAACAGGAACAGTATGCGGTTGACGCGGTATTTACCGGCAACGACGGATTTGATCTTGCGTCAACGGAAGACTATGATCTTATCATCTTAGACCTCATGCTTCCTGAAATGGACGGGATAACAATCTGCAAAAACCTCCGCAAAAAAAATATCCATACCCCCGTTCTCATCCTTACCGCAAAAGGACAAATCCATGAAAAGATTGAGGGACTTGATTCCGGCGCAGACGATTATTTGACAAAGCCTTTTTCCTTTGAAGAACTTGTCGCCCGTATTCACGCGCTATCCCGAAGACCAAGGCAGTTGGCAAATGAAGTACTTGCCGTCTCCGACCTCAAACTTGACACAAGACAATTCACTTTCTGGCGCGGATCTTCTTTTATACAGCTTTCT
>CAYSLG010000022.1:3188-5939 GCA_964431935.1 uncultured Gammaproteobacteria bacterium | reverse complement strand
ATTTTCCATTCTTGAATATCTCATGCGGAACGCGGACACGATTGTTACAAAAGACCAGATTATACATCATATCTGGAACTACGAAGCTAATATTCTACCCAACACCGTTGAAGTATATATCCGAAATTTGCGCAATAAAATTGACGTCCCTTTTATAAATAAAAAACCCCTTATTCATACCGTCCGCGGTTTTGGATATAAAATTACGGATAAATAATAGTATGTTTCACTTTGCCCGCATAAAACTTACCGCCTGGTACCTGCTTATTATCATGTTGGTAAGCATCACGTTCAGCGCCGTAATCTACAAAGTACTATCATATGAAGTTGAACGGTTTGAGCGGACGCAGCGCTTCCGCATTGAGCGGCGTCTGCATATTACTTTTTCGCCTGCCAATCCGGAGCTTATTGAAGAAACAAAACAGCGCATCTTTTTTATGCTTTCTGTGGTAAACCTCGGTATTGCGGCAATTTCAGGCGGGCTCGGATATTTTCTGGCCGGAAAAACGCTGGAGCCGATTCGGGAAATGGTAGATAAACAGAATCGCTTCATTAGTGATGCCTCCCACGAGTTGCGCACTCCGCTTACTTCTCTCAAAAGTTCTTTTGAGGTATATATAAGAAATCTCCGTCATACGACATCCGAAGCAAAAATACTTATCACCGAAAGCATTCAGGAAGTTGATAAATTACAATCTTTGTCCGAGTCGCTTCTCCAGCTTGCGCAATACGAAGATCCGCAAAGACGCTTGTCTTCTGAAACGTTTTCAATAAACCGCGCCGTGCATGAGGCAATGCGAAAAGTAAAATCCATCGCTCATCAAAAAGAAATTTCTCTTGTGTTTGACGAAACGGATATTGAAATTGAGGGAAATTTTTACAGCTTTGTCGAATTGATTATTATTCTTCTTGACAACGCCATCAAGTACAGCGAACCGGGAAAAACCGTGCGCATATCGGTAAAAAAAACAGATTCCGTTGTTTCTCTTGCCGTTACGGATCAAGGCATTGGCATTCGTTCGCATGACCTTCCTCGTATTTTTGAACGCTTTTACCGGGCTGACGAAGCCCGAGCAAAAATTGCGTCAGCCGGTTACGGATTGGGGTTATCCATCGCAAAAAAAATAGCCGCAATCCACAAAGGAACAATTATAGCTCAAAGCACTGCGGGCAAAGGGTCAATATTTACGGTGCGCCTGCCCGTAAAACAATTTTTCAGCTCTTTTTCAGATTAACCATATATTATATATCCCCATGCATCCGTTTCAAAAACTCAAAGCCCGTATCATACGCCTTTCCCGCACTCAAAAAATCATACTGACCGGAATAATCATCACAGCAGGATGGATTATTGTTTCCCAATTTGCCGGATCAAAAAAACAAAATATCCAGTATCAAACCGCAGTTGTTGAGAAAGGTACGCTTATCATTTCCGTAACCGGATCGGGACAGGTGTCAACCGCAAACAGCATGCCGGTTACAACACAAGCAACCGGTGTTGTTTCAAAAGTGTATAAAAATGATGGTGCTGAAGTAAAAACAGGCGATATCATTGCGGAAATTGATCTTGATCTTTACGGACAGCAAAAAGCAGCTCAAACTTTGGCAAGCTATCAAAGCGCAAAAAATAATCTGGAAAACGCGAAAACAGCTATGTATTCTCTGCAGTCAGACATGCTGACCCAATGGAAAAAACACTATGACCTTGCCGTCAATTCTACCTACCAGAATTCGGACGGATCGCCCAACAATGACAATCGGACGCTTGCGGAGTTTCATATTTCGGAAAAAAACTGGCTTGCTGCGGAAGCAAAATACAAAAACCAGCAGAATGTCGTAAACCAGACGCAGACATCTTTAAACGCAGCTTGGCTTTCTTATCAACAGTCATCTCCTATTATCTACGCTCCCATTTCCGGCAAAGTTACCGGCTTATCTTTACAGGTTGGATCAGTTGTTTCCTCCAATAAAATCGCGAGCATCAAGACAAATACTTCACACGTTGTTACTGTCAATTTAACAGAAATTGATATACCAAAAATACACATAGGAAATAAGACAACCGTACAATTTGACGCCATTCCCGACAAGACATATACCGGGAACGTTGTAAGCATAGATACGTCGGGCACAGTAAGCTCCGGTGTAACTACCTATCCCACAGTCATAAAACTTGATACGGAAGCATCCGAAATTCTTCCCAATATGGTCTCTTCGGCAAATATTATCACCACAGTAAAGGATAATGTGCTTCTTGTGCCTGCTGCAAGTGTGCATATCCAGGATGAAGAATCATTTGTGCGCCGCATGAAAAACGGAAAAACAGAGCAGATTCGCGTTGAGACAGGGATTGCATCGGAAACGCAGATAGAAATCATATCAGGCTTATCCGAAGGAGACGTTATTATAACCGGCAGCACTCAAACAGGAAACAGTCAGCAGCAGAACCGGACGCAATCGCCCTTTGGAGGATTCGGGGGCGGAAATATCAGATTCGGCGGTGCAGGCGCCATACGAAGATAACCGTATTCTACTCTTATGATTACTGTCAAACACGTCACAAAAACATATCGTATGGATTCTATAGAAACCACCGCGCTCTCCGATGTCTCATTTCAGATCAAAAAGGGAGAATTTGTCGCCATCATGGGTCCTTCCGGATCGGGAAAATCAACGCTTATGCATATTTTGGGAGCTCTTGATACACCAACAAGCGGAGAATACATTCTTGACAAAGAGTATATCAACGAA
>CAYSLG010000022.1:627-3178 GCA_964431935.1 uncultured Gammaproteobacteria bacterium | reverse complement strand
TGCGGAAATCAGAAATACAAAGATAGGATTTGGCTTTCAGTCATATAACCTTTTGCCGCGAATATCAGCTCTTCAAAATGTCATGCTTCCTATGATGTATGCAGGTATTCTCCGTGAAGAGCGCGTAAACCGTGCGAAAAACTATCTGAAAATGGTAGAGCTTGAGGATAGGATGTATCACGCTCCCAACCAGCTCTCAGGAGGACAGCAGCAGCGCGTTGCCATAGCGCGGGCGCTCGTCATGAATCCCAGCATTATCCTTGCTGATGAACCGACCGGAAACATCGCGTCAAAGCAGGCTGAAGAAATTATGAACATTTTCAAAAAATTGCATAAAGAAAATCATACCATTATTATGATTACTCATGAACCCGATATTGCCGGTCATGCACAGCGAATTATTCATATCCGCGACGGAAATATTGTGCAATAGTTTAAACGTTTGATTTTTGAATTTCGGATTTCGAGTTTCGAATTTTCCTTAATATATGGATTTTACTGAATTAATTCTGGAATGCATCGGAACTTTAAGAATAAATATGCTTCGCACCGCTCTGGCTGTCCTTGGCATTATCATCGGCATCGGAAGCGTTATCTCTCTTGTTTCGCTTGGCCAGGCAAGCCAGAAATCGGTTGAAAATCAAATCCAATCACTGGGATCCAATCTTCTTACGGTCATGCCGGGCGGACAGAGTATGGGCGGCGTTCGCGGAGCAATAGGAGGCGCAACAACTCTAACGCTTGAGGATACGCGCGCTATTGAAACATCGCCGGAAATTACCACCGTACAAACCGTTTCACCTGAACTCTCCCGAAGAGCACAGGTTACCGCAGGAAGAAACAATACCAATACGCAGATTATTGGAGTCTACCCTGCGTACGCCCAGGTAAGAAAAATATCCGTACCATCGGGAGTATTTATAAGCAGACGCGATGTTGAAACTATGAATAAAGTCGCAGTACTCGGACCACAAGCGTCCTCTGATCTTTTTGGCGAAAACACCGATCCTGTCGGACAAAGCATCCGCATCAACGGACAGATACTGAAAGTAATAGGGGTAACCGCATCAAAAGGCGGAAGCGGATTCCAGAATCAGGATGATGTTATATACGTTCCCCTCTCAACAGCCCAAAGACAGTTGTTTGGTGTTTCTTATATAAGCTCCATGGCTGTTGAGGCAAAAAGTCAGGATGTCATGACCGATGCGCAAAATCAGATCGGATATCTTTTACTTGCGCGGCACAAATTGAGCGATCCTTCACAGGCTGATTTTTTCATTGTTTCCCAAAACGATATCCTCAATACCGCGTCGCAAGTAACCGGAACATTTACCATGCTTTTGAGCGGAATTGCAGCAATATCCCTTCTTGTTGGCGGAATTGGAATTATGAATATCATGCTTGTCACCGTTACGGAAAGAACGCGGGAAATCGGCTTAAGAAAAGCAATCGGCGCAAAAAAAAGCATTATTATTGCTCAGTTTTTGATTGAAGCAGTCATTCTGACGTTTGCCGGAGGAATTATTGGTATGGCAATTGGAATTGCCGTATCATATATTCTTACCTCAACAATGAATCTTCCTTTTGCCATATCTTTTTCTTCCGTTCTTTTGGCGCTTGGCGTATCGAGCGCAACCGGCATTGTATTCGGCTGGTATCCCGCCCAAAAAGCGGCACAGTTACAACCTATTGAAGCTTTGCGGTATGAATAAATATGCAAACCGGAAAGGAGGTGAAGCCCGATGAAACAAAATAATGTATTTACATTGATTGCCGTTGCTATTATTGTTGGAGTGGTTGGTTTTTTTGCCGGTATAAAATATCAGGAAAACAAGCGCTCTGCTTTTTCCCGACAGTTTGGACAACTTCAAAGAACCGGAAACCGCACGGGATTCCGACCTGTATCGGGAGAAATACTGAAAACAGACGAAACATCTCTTACGGTAAAACTATCTGACGGAAGCAGCAAAATTATACTGTTTTCGGAAACAACAGAAATCAACAAAGCGGAAAAAATAGACAAACAGGATTTGAAAGCAGGAGAAAAAATTGCGGTTTTCGGCCGGGAGAATGCCGACGGAAGCATCAGTGCGCAGAATATCCAGTTGAATCCCGTACTGCGCACAAATCCGATGCAAAAACCGTGATTCTTTAATGAAATTCTCTAGAGTTTTTCTTGTTGCGGCTCTAATATTTTCCAAGTCCCTTTTTCACCGTCAAGTTCAATTTCTTGACCATTGAGTATTTTCTCAATAGTATCGTCAATAAGAGCGGGAATCCCGAATTCTCGGGCAACAATTGCCCCATGGGAAGTCTGGGCTCCTTTCAGAAAAATAAGTCCTTTACATTTGGGATATTGAGAGGCGAATTCGGGGCTGGCATTGGGAAAAATTCCAATTATATTATCGGAAATATTTTCTATATTATTCGTAATATGTAAAATTTTTCCCACTACTTTCCCTCGACTTACCGGTATGCCTTTTCCTGCAAATTCTAATTCCTTACGACTCTTTTTGTTTTTATCATGTATTACAGGCTCTTTCTGTTGAAA
>CAYSLG010000022.1:0-617 GCA_964431935.1 uncultured Gammaproteobacteria bacterium | reverse complement strand
AGAATCTAATATTTGTTTTTTTCTTTTAGCATTGATTGTCTGAGTGCGTCAATATAAGGAAGTGTTTTTCTTTTTGCTTCTGATCTTAGAATCTGAAATGAAATAACAATATTGACTAAATAATTTTTTTTACCGACTGAATTAAAATATTCATCCTCATCTTTTTTCTTTGTTGCAAGAGAAGCACGATCTATACGCTTTTTGATTTCACTTGGAATTTCATACCATCTTGGAATTGTTATTTCATAATCTTTATCTGCACGCATACCATAAAGTTTTATATATTCTTCAAAAGATAATTCTCCTTTTTTAACTTTTAGCTGATCAGATAAAGAATGAAAAAACCAGTCGTTTTCACTGATTTTTTTTGCGATGTGCATTTGAAGATGCTGCTTTTTTTGAGAAAAATCTTTTAATAATACGAAGTAAAAAAATTCCGCAAGCATTCCGATCGCAATAAACCGAGGAAAAACCTCATCTTTAAGTATTTCTTCAATATTTTTGTTTATTTGAGGTGTATATGCGGGTATATCCAGAAATAGATCATTTGCAAATTTTAATGTTTTTTGTGGATTGGCTATCCACTTTGATTGAATAATAAGAATTCTTAAGGAATT
>CAYSLG010000021.1:1849-12211 GCA_964431935.1 uncultured Gammaproteobacteria bacterium | reverse complement strand
ATAAAGATCAATATAATTGGTTTTAAGTCTTGTCAGGCTATGGTAAGCAGAGCGAAAGATGCTATCGTAATGCAGATTTTCAGGCGATACTTTTGTGGTAATGAAAAGCTTTTTTCTATCAAAATCTTTTGTCGCTTGTCCAAGTAATTCTTCCGTATGTCCATTCGCATACATTTCTGCCGTATCAAAATGAGTAATGCCGGCGGCAATTGCATTTTTTATTGATTGAATATCAGTAGAATCATTATTATTTGGATTTCGTTCAAAATTTCCTCCTAAACCCCACGTTCCAAAACCAAGAAAGGGAAGATTAAAGTCATTTTGCAACATTTTTATCGGGATTTTCATACTTTTTCATTTACCTGTTTGATACATTGTAAGCTTCCGCTCCAATTCATAAAGTATCTTTTTTTCTTTACCTGCCAGATTATATAACTCTTTTGGGTCGTTTTTTATATAAAAAAGCTCTTTTTCGGATTTTATTCGATCTGTATTCACAATCAGTTTCCATCCGTCGGAAGTTTGTATTGCATATTTATTTACCCAATTGCGGTAATTTGTCTCGGAATATACGTCCCGCTTTATTTGCAGATTTTGATTTTTCAATAAAGGAGCAAGGTTGATACCCTGTGTTTGCCAGGGAACAGGATCGCGTATTTTAAGAATTCCCAAAATGGTTGGCATGATATCAACTCCGCTTACGAGGGTATTGATTCTATATTGTTTAGATTGGTTTGGCAGTTTTATTGCAAAAGGAACATGGATTGATTCGTCATAAAGAGTCCATCCATGGCCGAATGCCTTATGTTCGTAAAATTCTTGTCCGTGTGCACTGGTAAAAACAATAAGAGAAGCATCAAGTAAATTCAATTTTTTAAGCGTTTGGAAAAAAACTTTCAGGGCGCGGTCGGCATTATTTATTTTTTCATTATATACCGCCTGCCAAAATTCCCAATCTTCCCGGGTGAAATCGGCAAGCTTCCCTTCTAATGCCAGTTCTTTCATTTCTGTAAAATCTTTGTGAAATCCTTGATATTTTCCCGAATATGGTTTGACAAGATACCGATAGTCAAATCTATTAACGGGATCTTCAATATTATGCAAATCAAATCCCTGGAGAAATAGAAAAAATTGCTTATCTTTATTTTTCTCAAGCCATGCGGAAGCTTTCGGCGCCGCATCAACAAATGTTCTTGTTTTTGTCACTGTTTTGTCGGCAGCGTAATATACTTCAAAACCTTCATTGAATCCAAAATGGGGATCAACACCGCCGTTGCCGGTAAATGCTGCGGTAGTATACCCGTTTTTTTTCAGAATTTCTGCAAGGGTAAGCGCTTGGGGATTGAGTGTCTTTATATGAGAATACGTTCCTTTTTGCGCTTCCAGATCATAGTCGGTATATTTATGAATTACCTGATGACGTACCGGATACATGGAAGTAAATATTGACATGGTTGAAGGAGTGGTCCAGGAAGAGGTTGTAATCGCGTTTGTAAAAAGATATGAACGATCAAGTAAATTATCCAGATTTGGCGTTGTATTCAGCGGATATCCGTATGAATGAAGTTGCTTTGCCTGAAGAAGATCAAGAGAGATAAGAATAATATTATATTTTTTATCAGATTTTTTTATAAAAAAAAGAAAAAAAATAAGACAGATAAGTAAAATATTTAGAGTGAAAACAGCATATTTCTTCATCTTTTTTGATTATAATATAGCTAATTTTACACTGATTTTTTATGAATGCAGATAAGAATATTTTTTTAGAAATTGCAAGTTTTATTATACGGGTTAGATTAAAACAAACGGAAGACTTGTTCTTACAGGAAAAGCTTTATACCGATATCAAAAACTATTATTCTGGATTTATCCTTTCCCAAAAGACAAATGTAATAAACTACACGATAGAATTTGTAAAGAAAAAAAAATACCCGATTATTATGAAAAATAATGAAATGTATCTTAATTTTTTTTCTGATAACAAGAAAAATAAAATTGTCTGTCTCTATGATGTGGGGCTCATGCATTTTCAGCTTCTTTTAAGAGAGGCTTTACAGCGTCTTTTGGCATCTTGTGAAGGATTTCTTCTCCATGCATCGGCAAGCAATTACCATGGGAAAGCCATCATCTTTCCGGCAAAACAGGGATCGGGAAAATCAACCGTCATGAGCTTTTTGCATGATGCATATCCTGCGCTTGCTGACGATACGGTTGTTATTAAAAAAGAAAAGGGAATATTTTATTTTTATCAGACTCCGTTTGTAGAGACAAATCATTGGGTAAAAAAATCAAGCAAGCGATACGCCATGGGACCTGTTTTTTTCCTCAGAAAATCTTCATGTTATAAAATAGAAAAAATTAAAGAAAGAGAGTATAGTATTGACAGGCTTGCCAAACAGTTGAGATTATATAAAGAATTCAGTTTGCGGCAGATGGAGAATCTTTTGGATTTTGCCGCAACAAGTAATTTTTATTTTCTTTATTTTGGCAAAGACAAGTCTCAGATATTGCAATTATTCCGCCGCATATCAGTATGAAACGATATAGAATACGGAAAGATTTTATTATCCAAAAGAAAGGTGGTACGATAACTATTTTTGACGGTGAACAGTCTACTCTTTATTCATTTAATACAACGGCGGCATGTATTTTTGAACATCTTAAAAAAGGGCATGGCGATAAGGAAATTGTCGCCGCATTGCAAAAAAAGTATCAGATGGAAAATGCAAAAAATATCGTCAGGGACGTATCAGATGTCATTGCTCTTTTGAAGAAAAAACATATTCTTGAAGAATATTAAAATCTTTCTTCCTATAACCAATAAGGTTGCTGCCACAATGCGCACATCAAAGAAAATAAACAATTTTTTATGGAAAGACCGTGGGGAAAGAACAAAGCTATAAAGAAATCGTTCAATGCCGGTATTTACAAGCGATTTTCTTTGGAAAATATTTTTATTAAGAATAAAAATGTCCGTGTATTTTTTGCATATCTCTTTCGGTTCTATTGACAGAAGAAATTGATCGGGAAGTGATTTCATAAAGTATTTCTTTAAAAAGAAAAAAGAAGGGTAAACAAAGTTCTCAATGCGGTAATGGCGAATTTCTTTTGTAAGATTTTTATAACGAATAAATTTTTTTTTGACAAGTTGAGCAAGTAATTCATAGCGGAACGGAAGTTCATAATTATGATTAAAAATATGCAGGGCGCTATATAATGCAAGATGATTATTAGATAACAGAGGAAATATTTCGCCCTGAATAGAAACGATTTGTTTATTGGTCAAAAACTTTACAGACATATTTTTTAATTTTTTTTCTGGAAATAGAGCGGGAAGATGACCCAAATGGTCAATCATAAAAGTTATCATCGTATGCATGTCAAAAACAATAAAAAAATCTCCGATATTTTTGAAGAAATTGAATTTTTTTTGTTTTTGCATGGGTAAAAAAAATAGCGACCATGGTCTTTTTGCAGATATATAGCTATACCCGAGTTTTTTAAATAAAGAAAAAATAGTTTTTTTGTCTTTTTCATAAATCAATATGTCGCAGTCTCCGTATATTCTGCGCGGATGTTTTTTTTGAAAATGCATATATACCGGTAAGCCTTTAAGGAAAACATAATTAATATGATAGCGTTCAAATGCTTTTTTTATTTTAAGAATTTCCTGAAAATAGAGCGAAGACTGCAGAAAATATATATCATCGGGTCGGAAGAATATTTTTCCTCTTTTTACTTTATATACAACGCCAAGAATTTGTCGGGGATAGATGTGTCCGTCGGATTGCAGATTATTATCACCCTTTGTTATGATATAAGAATTCGTTTTATAAATAACGCGGTGGGTTATAATTTTATTAAATTTTTTAATAGCAACAATATCGTTAATTTTGATGATATGGAAAGATATTTTTTTAATATATACAATATCATTCTCCTTAAGAAGAGGTTCCATACTTGAGCCGAACGTTTTAATTTTTTTTAGTTTATGAATGGGGATCATGCGGATATGATAAAGAAAGAAATAAAAAGTTTCAATGCCGCTTATTTTCTTGCTATTGCCGTTTTTTTTTTTAGTATTTTTAATTTTCGGGAATAAAAAAACATTTTCTTATACAAACATTATTTTGATTTCTATTGATCACCTGCAGGCAAAACATCTGAAAAAATACGGATATCCGCTGAATACAACGCCGAATTTAGACAATTTTTTTGATGAATCGTATCTTTTTATGAACGCAATTGCCCCCTCTTCATGGACGCTTCCCTCGGCAATATCAATATTCACTTCCATATATCCGGATGAACACGGTATGACCAGAGTGCTTAATACATTTTCCGAAAAAGATATATGGGAGGGAGACGATATAAATATATTATCTCCAAAGATTATCACGTTGACTGAAATTTTAAAGAATAATTATTACAATACGGCAGCATTTGCTTCAAAAAACTGGGGATTTCGGGCAGAGTCGGGGATGAGACGAGGTTTTGATACTTACTTTGAAACCGACGCAAATAAAAAGAATAGTTCTTTACAGCCCGCAATAGAAGAATCAATAGAGTGGATAAAAAAAAATAAAAACAAGAAATTTTTTTTGTATATCCAAGGATTTGATCTGCACGATAAGGTTAATCCAACGAAGGGATATGATTATCGGTATGTCAAACAGCCGTATACAGGCAAGTATACGGGAGATAAAGAAGAATATCTCGCGCTCAAATTCAGTCAGGAAAAAATAGAAATGCTTCAAGAGGATGTTAATTTCTGGAGGGCAACCTATGATGAAAAAATAAACAACACAGATAAACTTATGGGAAAATTTTTTGAGAAAATAGAAAAGATGGGTGTAGTGAAGAATACACTCATTATTTTAACAAGTGCGCATGGTATTGAATACTATGAACATGGCAAATTCAATCACGGCCACACTCTTTATAATGAACTTATCCACATTCCTCTTGCGATACGTATTCCCGGACAGAAAGCAGGAAAGAAGATTAATGATGTGGTGAGTACGATAGATGTTGTTCCAACGATTCTTAATCTCGCAAAAATTAAAAATCCCATACAGAATCAGATAAAAGGAATTGATTTGACGCCTTCATTTTACGGAAAAACAATTGCCAGGGACATATATTCAGAAACTCATACATTTCGGCCTACTGACAAATGGCCCGAAGATAAATGGAGTATTGTAACACCAGATAAGTTGAAGTTTATCTACAGCCTTGTAAGCACGGAGAATGGACAGATGATTAATAGGGAATTGTTTGATTTGAAAAAAGACCCAGACGAATTAAAAAATGTAATAAGCGAGCAACAAAGACTTGGATACGAGCTGGAGCAAAAGCTTTATCAACATAGCAAGAAAAAATTAATGTCAGAATTCAGCAAGTAATGAAGATTAGCATTGTGCGCAAACGAGAAGATATCCCTCAAAATCACCTACTCCTCTTTTTGGATTAAAGAAAAAATTCAATTTTATTTTCTTTTCCTTTATTTTCGGTTTTTGATAGTTTTGGGATTTGGTTTTCATACTTTTTAAGGATTGATTTTGACAATAGTATACTTTAACTTATCATCAAGGGAATTTTTTGTCAATGGGTAATTTTCAGTAATAACAACAGAATCGTCTTTTTTCAAATCAGACATCTGTATGGAAACTTCTTTTTCACCGGTTTTTTCCAGAATTTTTGTTTCGGGAAGCATCAAGTCTTTTATCTTAATAATGCTGTTTTCTGCAGTGTCTGTTCCTTGAATTGAAATGAATATGGAATATTCTGATTTCGGATTCGGTTCTTTGGGTAATTTCCCTTTCTCAATGCTGATAATTTTGCCGGCATATTGATTAATAAGGATAGAAGAGGTTAATGCCCCCTTTTCATGTTCGGCAAGAAATTCTTCCGCTTTGGAAAGAAATTCTTTCGGTTTAAGGGATTGAGGCTGATTTGCAGGGGTTGGTTGCAGTTGTGTTGAATTTAGGATTTTTGCAGTTTGAAATGCGGTTTGTGACGGTTCCGGAATAAAATAAAAATAATATATGACTTCGCCTGCGATGACAATGAGGAGAACGGCAAAAATTGAGACCAGTATTTTGTTCATGGCAGTATGTACAATGTTGCGCTTTGGCCGGGAACTGCCTCCAGTTTTATCTTTTGGCCTGCCGTAAGCGCAGAAAAATCAACAGGCGCGCTATTTCCCGGAACTCCTTTTAGTACAGTTATACTGATGTCTTTTGTAAGGATAAGTTCTCCGTTTTGTCCGTTCAGTACAATTTCCGTGTCGGAAACTTTTGAAATCGTATAGTCAAAAGGAATCTGCAGCAGGGGCGACGGCTTCCCAAGTTTTTTATTGATGTAGATAAAAAGAACACCGGTAAGGATAAGCATAGCGATAAGAAACAGAGGTATAAAGTTATTTTTTTTCATATATTACTAACCAATATTAAAATGCTGTTACAAAAAAGTCAGCAGGTATTTGCGGGTATGATTGAAACAATTCTATTGTTTTAGTGACTCCGCTCGTTGTTTGGGCTCTGGAAACAATGGTTGTTCCTTGTTTGGGGAGGATAGAAGATGATCCTTCAAATCCAAACCTTGTTGGTTGATACAAAGTGCGGACAAAGAGAATTTTTGCATTGGGATATGAAGATATGGAGGGCAATGGCATAGAGCATTTGAATGAAAAACCGTCTTTTGTATGAGAGGAAGTATTGCCGATTTGTCCCGACCCCTTTAATTTATTTCCCGTATCTCCCACCCATCGTTTTACTTTATATGATCCGTTGAAATATACCAAGACTACTTCAACAGCCAAGTCGGCGCAAGACGTTGTTGATGCGTCTGATCCGTAATATACGGTAAGATTATTACCGGAAAAAGAATTGGAAAGAGAGGGGTAATCGGCAAGATAAAAGCTGTATTGTTCATCCATTTCAATCAAGGGGGAAACAAAAATTGTCTTTGGAGCGGTGTCGGTGCTGGTTGATACGACAATACCGGAAAATCCTACCCCTGTTGTCTGGCTTGTCTGACTTAATGTTAATTCCAGTCCTGCCTCTGCCGCCGCAAACGCTCTTTGGGATTCTTCTTCCAGCTTAGTGAGTTGTGTTTCTGTCTTGCTGGTAAATGAGGTAGAAAGAGCAACGATTAATGCGGTTGCAAGAAGCATGACTGTTATAAGAAGTGCTTGTCCTTGTTCTGATATATTTTTATCTTTCATCATAAAAAAGGTTTCCGGCATTAATTTTTTTTATGATCAGGTTATTTTCAAAATACCAATCGCTTTGTTTTTGAATAAGCTCTTTTGACACTTCATTGAACTTAAGATAATTAACTAAGCGTATATCAATCTGTTGTATTTTATATACATCTGCCACATATTCGGCTAAAATAGCTTGAGCCTCGTCGGGATTATTTCTTATAAATTGTATTGCGTCATCATATATCTGGACTATATTTTTTGCAAGATCGGGCTGTTCTTTTAGGAATTTTGTTGAGAATAGCATCATGCTCATAGGCCAAGGGGTAAAGATATTTTTGGCAAAAAGAGGCTCGTCTATTAGAATATCCCAGTCATTTTTTGACAACATGCTTACGAACGGTTCTCTTGCGTATAAAATAGTTATTTCAGACGGAATATCTGATGGTGAGAATATATTTTTTCGCCCATCGTCAAGAGAGATAAGTTGAACATTTTCAGGATTTATCCCCTCTTTTTTTAAAAGAAGCTTCATAAGAGGAGTGCGTGCGGGTCCTCCTCCGATTAAACCGATTTTTTGATTATTTTTTACCTGTTTCAATGAATTGATACCAGAATTTTTTCTTACAAGCACTGCATCATTCCATTTGTTAAGATCTTGAGTATAAAAATTGAATGCCTTTATTAATCCTGGATTTGAAGCTTCAACTGAATATGCTCTTGCTCTTCCCATAAAATATAAGTCGCTTTCTATATTAAGCGTTTCTCTGGACTCTGGTATTTTTATTTTTTGAACGATTATATTCATATCTTTGTTTTTATAGAAATTCTTTTTTTCTGCAACGAGGTGGGGAAGAAGCCCTGAATCACCGTCTGCAGGAAAAGCGGTGAGCGTTACATTCTTTTTAGTTTTTTGCAGCGTAAATTTTTCACTGGTTTCTTGAGCGGTTGTCTGAAAAACATTCCAAAAGCCGACGATCACTATAATAAATAAAAATGGCGCGAATTTCTTATATTTTTTATATATGATCATATCTTAATAATTAAACAATATTTATTGTTTGTCAAGGGTAAAAAAGTAACATAATTCTTATTCATTCCTCTCAAAATACGCTTTTAAAATATCTCTTGCAATGGGGCCGGCAATATCTGACCCCTGTCCTCCCTCTTCAACAAGTACCGTTAAGATTATTTCCGGATTCTCCGCCGGCGCAAAAACCGTCATCCATGCATGGGGGATACCGGATATTGCGTGTGATTCCGATGTGCCGGTCTTGCAGGCGGTTGAAATCGTTGTTTCATTAGCCTGCGAAGTTTTATCGTCGCTTTGCTTTTCAACTTTTAACTTTTCACTTTTAACTTTGAACTCAAATAGCGGCCATCCTGTTCCTCCGGGGGAACAGGCTTCTATCATGCTGTTTTTAATGATATCTATTGTTTTTTGAGATAGCGGGAGTTTGCGGCACTGCGGTTTGCTGTTTTTTATGATGTGCGGTTTGCAGAGAAAGCCGTTATTTGCAATGACTGCGGTTGCCCTATTTACCTGAAGCGGGGTAGCTAATACGTATCCCTGCCCGATTGAAATATTGTATGTGTCTCCCAGATACCACTGATCTTTCAGTATTTCTTCTTTCCAGAACGGAGAAGGAATAAGCCCCTCAACATCGTACATATCTATCCCTGTTTTTTTGCCATATCCGAATATGTCCGCCCATTTTTTAATATGCATTACTCCCAATTTTTCCGAGATTCTATAAAAGAATATATCGTTTGACCGCTGGATTGCTTTGGTAAGATTGACCATACCTTCAGTTTTTCCATATTGTAAAAAATACCAGTTGCCGAATGTCAAAGGACCGGCTTTAATAGTGCCTGTATCTTCAAATTCGGTATATTCATCAATCATGTTTTCTTCAAGCGCAGCGGCAGCAACAACAAGTTTGAATGTTGATCCGGGTGGGAAAACGCCTTCCAACGCTCTGTTAAATAATGGTTGTTCTTTGTTATTTAAAAAAGATCGAATGTTTTCATCTTTTTTATCTTCAAAATCCTGCGGGTTGAATGATGGGGACGATGTTAAAATAAGAATCTCGCCTGTTTGGGGTTTTTCGGCAATAACAGCGCCTTTTTTTCCCTGTAAGAGTTCGTATGCTTTTTTTTGAAGGTCAAGGTCAACGGAAAGAGAAATTGTTTTTCCGTCTTCAGGAGGAAGAATGGTTAATGTTTTTAAAAACTTGCCGCGCGCATCGGTCTCAATAAGTTTTTTCCCGTTTTTTCCGCGCAGATCGCAGTCAAATACGTGCTCTATGCCTTTTTTACCGACAGTGTCTCCTAATTTTAATTTTCTTATACAGTTGTCCGATGCGATGTCTTCATTGCTTGCGATCTGGCGATAGCCGACAAGATGTGCGATGGCGAGGGAAGATTCGTAGAGGCGTTTTGAGGCGATGCGCTCATCGGAGCTTTCTTCGTCAGAGTCAAGGTTGCGGGCAAGAGTCAATCCTTTGCGGTCAAGAATTTTCCCCCGTTTTGCTTCAATGACAAATTCTCTTGTCCGGTTTTCTTCTGCAAGACGGCTGTAGTAAGCCCCTTTGATAATAGTAAGTTGAAATAATCGCAACATCAAGAAGATAAAAAAAAGAAAAACACAAAACGCATAAATAAAAAGGAGAATGACGGAATAATTTTTTCCGTATTCCTGAAAATTAATATTGCTGTTGTCGGCTTTTTGGAAAAAGGGGAGTTTACCTGTTTTTTTCATTTGAATATGAGAATTGAGGATTTTTATTCTTTCAGCTTATAAAATATCCCTGAACGAAAAATGCCAATGCCGCTATATGTGCGGTAAAAAAAATCCCGGCAATTGTTATTTTAACCCATACGGATTTTAATTCTGCCAGATAGAGAAAAAAAGATATGGAGAGAAGGGCAAATCGGGGGATGGAAAGGAGTGTGCCGGTAAGCGTTGGGATGAGAATGTTTGCGAAGGAGAACAGGTTCAATCCGAGTCTGTTAACGTTTTTACTGCGCCATGCTTTGAGAAAATCCGCAATAAGAACAGTGAAAACCAGGGAAAAAACCAGAAATTCAAAAACAGAAACAGCATACTGAAAATTCCACGATGCGGTCAAAAATATTTTGATATACCGGTAGAG
>CAYSLG010000021.1:0-1839 GCA_964431935.1 uncultured Gammaproteobacteria bacterium | reverse complement strand
CTTGAGGCAGGAGGACAAGAGAGGTTGACCTATTAAGTCCGAAGGATGATTGTACCGTGAAGAAAAGAAAAGGATTCCCGAAGGTTTTCCAGAGATACAGCGAGTAGGCGGAAAGGCCGAGAAGGGGAGAAAAGGAAAGAGTATAACGTATAACGTGTAACTTATACCTCTTAATTTTTTTTTGGGAAAAATGAACAAGCAAAGGAATGATGAGGAAAATTCCAGCAAAGCGGGTGAGAGATGCGAGAAATGCGCATATGCCGGAAAGCATATACTGTTCTTTTTTTAAGAAATACAGAGAGGATACGGCGAAAAGAAAAAACAGAGATTCGGTATAGACTGCTCCGAAGAAAAAAGAGGTGGGGAAGAAGAGGAGAAAAAGGAAAACAAAAACAATATGTGATATTCGGTATTTGATATGAGTGAGATAAGCTAAAAGAACATATAACCCAAGTAAAAAAGAGATATTTGAAATGAATAAACCCGCGATGAGGGGATTTTTTACTGCCGGTGTTAAGAGGCGGATAAGCAGGGGATAGAGCGGAAAGAAAGCCTGTTCGTATTGAGAATATCCGTATTGCGCAATGCGCAGGTAATATATACCGTCAAAATTGGCAAGAGAAGTGAGAACAGAGGGGAGATGATACGAAGTAAAAAGTTGGATTCTGTGGGCGAAGAAACCAAGATAAGGAATAAAGCTTGGAGAAATTACGATAACGGCAAAATCAGTAAGCCGCCAAAGGAAAAACAGTGCAAAAAACATATGAATAATTATATCTTTTTTCTTTTGGTACAATTGAAGTGTAAAAACGGGGCGTAGTTCAGATGGCTAGAATGTACGCATGGGGTGCGTAAGGTCGCGAGTTCAAGTCTCGCCGCCCCGACCCATTCGACTCGCTTTGCTCGCTCAGGGTTATAACCCACAAACGAGTTGCTCGCTCAGGGTTATAACCCATTCGGCTTGCTCAGGGTTTTGCGACTTTGAGAAGTGAGGAGATATGAGAAACTGTGTAAAGCTATGTCAATAAAACCTGATCATTGGATACAAAAGATGGTGAAAAAACACCGGATGATAGAGCCGTTTGAAGCAAATCTGGTGCGGGACGGCGTTGTTTCATACGGTCTGTCTTCCTATGGCTACGACCTGCGTCTTGCAGCGGAATTCAAAGTGTTTACCGATGTGCATTCTGTGCTTGTTGACCCGAAAAACTTTGATGAAAAATCATTCGTTGACATGAGCGGCGACTCCTGTATTATTCCTCCCAATTCGTTTGCCCTGACGCGAAGTGTGGAATATTTACGGATCCCAAGAAACGTCCTGGGGCTTTGCATCGGTAAATCAACATATGCGCGCTGCGGGATCATTGTCAACGTCACCCCTCTTCAGCCGGAATTTGAAGGCCACATTGTTATTGAGATTTCCAATACGACTCCTCTTCCTGCAAAAGTGTATGCCGGTGAGGGAATTGCAGAGGTTATCTTTCTTGAAGCTGATGAAGTCTGTGAAAGATCCTACAAAGAATTGTCCGGAAAATATTCGCATCAGAAGACGATTGTGCTGCCGAAAGTGTAATTTCAACAAATCCGCTTATGCATGAAGAAAGACAAAAACCCACCATTATCATACCATTTATACCATTTAGAAAATGGGAGCCCATGCATCCTGTAGAAGAGGAGGAGGAGAGAGCGAAACAATTAAAAGAATTGAATGAATACCGAAGGGTTTTTTCAGCATTTTTACAAAACAGTATTCCAGGTGAAAAAGGGATAGAATATGGAAGCATTCTGGGGTATCTTGGTTTTTTTGGAGATGAATATCAAATGATCTCTAAGGTGTTA
>CAYSLG010000020.1:0-12587 GCA_964431935.1 uncultured Gammaproteobacteria bacterium | reverse complement strand
ATAGTATTTTTTGGATTTAACCAAAATATTCCACTCCATTTTTGAAAATCCGCAGTCCGGCAGCTTCTTCGGGCAACGGTTTCCCCTCCCGTTTGTATTTCTCTTTGAGATATGTCCAGTGGGGAAGCTGGGTAAAAAACATGCCCCGTTCGGGGTGAGGCATAAGTCCGAGGATTTTTTTACTTTCATCGGTGATGCCGGCTATATTTTCCAGAGTTCCGGTCGGGTTTACCGCAAGGTTTTCAAACGCGGATATTTCTCCTTTTGTATAGGTGAGCGCAATAAGTTTTCTTCGTTTCATTTCTTCCAGCGTTTTTTTCGGGGCGTAAAAATTTCCTTCTCCGTGGGCAATAGGAAGAGAAAATTCTTTCATATGTTGCAACCACGGGGTATCATTTTCAACGCGCAGGTCAACCCATCGGGCGACAAACCGCGCGGACGCATTGTGAAGAAGGGCAGAAGCAGGAAACAAACCGAGGTTGACAAGAATCTGAAATCCGTTGCATATTCCAATGACAAGTGTGTCTTTTTTAAGAAAATTCTGGAGCGTATTCCAGAGATGATGTTTTATCTTATTTGCATATGCGTTGCCTGATCCTGTTTCGTCGCCGTATGAAAATCCGCCGGGAAAAGCAAGAATCTGGTAATCCGATATTTTTTTTACGCTGGCGACAATATCGTTAATATGCACGATATCCGCCTGTGCCCCTGCCCATTCAAAACCGAATTTTGTCTCTTCTTCGCAATTTAATCCGTAACCGGAAAAAATGAGGACATGAGGTCTTGTCATGAAAATAAAAAATAAAATATAAAAAATAAAAACGACATATAAAAATGTAAAAAAGACAAAAAACTAAAATCCCTTAAATGTTTTTTTATACTGTTCAAACATTGTGTGTACGGTTGTTTGTATAACGGGTTTATGACGCATGTCTCTTAGTATCACGTCGGGTTTTTCCGTGACGGTTCCAATACGGACAAAATCAACATGCTTCATCATGTTTTCAAATACCGTTTTATTATCAGGATTGATGGTAATAATCATTTTTCCCTGGTTTTCAAGAAAAAGAGAATCCGGATCAAGAGAAACATCAATACCAAGCATACCTGCGATTGCGGTTTTTGCAAGAGCTATTCCAACTCCTCCCCGCGAGACGCTTATTGCCGAAGCGATAATTTCTTTCAAAACACATTGATGATACAACTCATATGTTTTTTTATTTTTTTCCGGAGATTCGCCGGATGCGTCGCCGATAATATATATCAGATCTCCGGGGAATTTGGCGTCAAGAGACACTGTTTTTGCAGCATCATCAACAACGCCGATTGAAGAAATAAGAAGGGTGGGGGGGATGGAGATAAATACGGGTTTTCCCTGCCGGTCATATCCTTTGAAATCATTGAACATGCTGTCTTTTCCGGATATAAACGGCGTACCGTATACAACCGCATAATCATAGCAGGCTTCTGCGGCTTTTTTCAGCTCATAGAGACGCTGCGGATTTGTTGCGTCGCACCAGCAGAAATTGTCAAGAAGCGCAAGGCGTTTTGGGTTTGCTCCGGCTGCAACCGCGTTTCGTATTGCTGTATCAATGGCGTATGCAGCCATGCGGTAGGTGTCGGTATTACCATATAAAGGATGCAAGCCGTATGAAAGAACAACTCCTTTGCGCGATGTGAGAACAGGCCGGATAACTGCGGCATCGGCAGTAACCCGCCCTTTTCCCTGCAGCGGTTTCAAGACAGATCCTCCCTGCACATCATGATCATACTGTTGTGAAATAAAATCATAACTGGAAACATTATAGCCGGAAAACATGGAGAGGATAGTTTCTACATTTTTGGGGAGATTTGGCACAGAGCGTTCACCCCGGAGGTGTGATTGTGGTTTTTTTGTTTTCATGGGGCGTTTCGGAAGCCCGTTGTGCAAAAAATCAAGGTCAATATCCATAATTATTGTATCGCGGTATTTTACAATGCATGTTCCCGATGCGGTGAATTCTCCGATAACCGTTGCCTCAACTCCCCGTATTTCCAAAAGTTTTTTCAGCTTTACCCATTTGTTTTTGGGAACGGCAAGAGTCATCCGCTCCTGCGATTCCGAAATCCATATCTGCCATGGTTTCATTCCGGGATATTTGAGAGGAACACGGTCAAGCTCCACAAGACAGCCTTCCGATTCCTTTGCCATTTCTCCAACAGAGGAGGAAAGCCCGCCCGCCCCGTTGTCCGTAATGCTGTTGAATAATCCAAGGTTACGCGCTTCCTTGACAAGCGCATCGCTGAATTTTTTCTGTGTAATCGGATCGCCGATTTGCACAGCTGTTGCAGGACTTCCCGATGTTAATGCTTCGGAGGAAAATGTTGCGCCGTGGATGCCGTCAATACCAACTCTTCCGCCTACCATGACAATATAATCGCCGGGCATTGCTTTTTTTTCATACGCTTTTTTCTTTCCGATGCGCTGCGGAATGAGTCCGACGGTTCCTGCAAAAACAAGAGGTTTTCCCTGATACCGGTCGTCAAAATACAGAAATCCAAGAGGAGTTGGAATTCCCGAACAGTTTCCTCCGACCTTTACTCCTTCAATGACTCCCTGCATAATCCTTTGCGGTGAAAGCATAGGATTCTTAAGTGTTTTATCGCGGTATAAAACAGTTGTGCTGTCGGGTTTTCCCAGACAGAATCCGTACGTATTGGCAACAGGCTTTGCCCCGAGTCCGAATCCTATTGCGTCGCGATTTACCCCATCCAGTGCAGAGGGACTGTTATGGGTTTCCATTTTATACGTGATAAGAAAATCCTTATCAAATACTATTGCACCGGAATTATCCGTAAATACCGATGCGCAGAAATCGTCATTTCCGCGTTTTTTCCGTATTTCTTCGGTTGCCCGTTTTATGTAATGGCAAAACAAACCGTCTTTAATATCGTCAATGGGATCGGCGAAGATCGTATGTTTACAGTGTTCTGACCATGTCTGGGCAAGCGACTCAAGTTCTATATCCGTCGGGTTTCTTTTCAGTTTTTTGAAATATGCCTGAATGGTTTTCATGTAAAGAAGGTCAAGTGCAAGCGGGCCCCTGCGTGAGGCGTCAGGATTTTGTATACCCAGTTTTCCGATGTCCTGCAGTTTTTCATCATTCACGTCAAGAGATACTTTGGAAACAGCATCTTTGATTTCCGGAAGAACAACGCGGGGGACAATATAATCCATTCCCTTATCTTTTTCGTATTCTTCGTATGATTTGATATGGATTCTTTGAATGAGAGGGTTTGCCATGGAATATGCAAGAGTCTCAATTTCCTTTTTTGAAAGATCTCCCGTTACAAGAATCATCTGTGAAGAATATACTCCTTCATGCTGGGAAAATGAAATACCCAAAGCATCCTCAACGCTTTCTTTGGTAACGTGCGCCAAATTATCCGTTACTCCGGGGAGAAACCCGATTTCAATTGCCCAGTGGAAGACCTTCTCACCTTTGGGGAGATACAGTACAGATTGTTTACCCCCGGGGTGTGAAATATGTGCTTTTTGGACAATGGGATTGGAAAGAATACTCGTTATTTTTTTCAGTTGTGCGTCCTGCAGATTTTTTTCTATGGTATAGACGTCAACGAGGGAGAGATCCCTGATTTTTTTACCCGCAGGAATATTCTGAAGCGCCTGTTTTTTTACAATAGCCCTGGTATCGGTAACAGTTGCAATAATTTCTATGCGGCTAATCATATTTTTTCCCGATGTCTTTTCTGTAATGCATTCCTTCAAAATATATTTCTTTGTTTTGAATTGCGGAATATATGTTTTTGAGTGTTTGAGAAAGGGTTTTTTCATGTGCACATACGTTTATGGCGCGGCCGCCGCTTGTGATGAGCCGGTTGTTTTTTATGGCGGTTCCGGCATGAAAAATATGCATGGCGTTTGATTTTTTTTGTCTGATTTCAACTCCTTTTTCATATGCTCCCGGATATCCTTTGGAAGTAAGAACAACGCATGCCGCAGACTCGTTGCGGAATGAGATCTCTTGCGTGCGAAGCGCGCCATCAATACATGACATAAAAATTTCATAGAGATCGGTTTCAAGAAGAAGTATGAGCGGTTGTGTTTCCGGATCGCCGAAGCGGACATTGTATTCCAGAACCTTCGGCCCTTTGTCTGTCAGCATGAGTCCGGCAAACAATATTCCTTTGTAGGGAATATGTTCTTTTTTCATAGCGTCAATCGTTGGTTGGAGAATTGTTGTCCGGATGGTTTGAATAAGTTGCGGGGAAACAAACGGAACCGGCGCATACGCGCCCATGCCTCCTGTATTGGGACCCGTATCATTGTCATACGCTCTTTTATGATCCTGCGCGGGAAGAAGCGGGATCGCTGTTGTCCCGTCGCAGAAGGCAAGTACGGAGATTTCCTCGCCGTATATCCTTTCCTGTATAAGAATTTCATCACCCGCATTGCCGAATTCTTTTTCAACCATAATCCGTTTTACCGCATCAAGCGCTTCTTTTTTTGTATCGCAGACAAATACGCCTTTTCCCGCGGCAAGTCCGCTTGCCTTTATCACCATTTTTTCAAAAACGGATGACAGGATATGAGAAGAAGCATCTTTGTATGAGGTAAATAATGAAGATGAAGGATGGGGAATATGGTATTTTTCCATGAATTGTACCGCCCATGCTTTATCTGTCTCAAGCCGCGCTGCTTTTTTTGTGGGGCCGAAAACCGAAAGATTCTGTTTTTCAAATTCGTCAACAATACCAAGCGAAAGAGGAGCTTCGGGTCCAACAACCGTCAAATCAATGCTGTTTTTTTTTGCCCATGATGCAAGCTTCTTGACATCTTCAACGGTGATGGGAATATTTACTCCTATTTCCTGTGTTCCTCCGTTGCCGGGCGCAAAAAAGATTTTTTTGACATGGGGGGATTGTCGCAGTTTCCAACCTAAGGCGTGTTCCCTGCCACCGGAGCCGATTATTAAGATTTTTTTATTTTGTATTTCTGTCATTATTATTTATTTCGGATTTCGAATTTCGTGTTTCGAATTTTTATTTTTAGTGCCAGAACGCTCTTCTTCCGGTAAACACCATAGGTATGCCGGCTTTATCCGCAGCTTGTATTGATGCTGCGTCATTTATCGATCCCCCCTGTTGTACGATTGCTGAAATTCCGTATTGTGCGGCAAGTTGCACCGTGTCGCCAAACGGGAAAAAGCTGTCGCTTGCAAGAATGCCTCCTTTGCAGTATTTCCCCGCCTGTTCAAGCGCGATTTTTGCCGATCCGATGCGCGACGTCTGACCCGCTCCGATGCCGCGGGTCATGGGTATTTCTTTATCAACAACGACAATGGTATTTGATTTGATGCGCGATATGAACTTCCATGCGGTCCGCATCTGTTTTATCTGTTGTTTTGACGGCTGTTTTTTTGTTGCGATTTTCCACGCGGAAAAACTTTGTTCAATATCGTCATCCGACGTCTGCAAGATAAGTCCGCCGTCAATCCATTTTATATTTATTCTGTTTTTTTGTATTTCCAAAGAACCGAATGTATAAATTCCCATGCTTTTTCGGACGTTTTGTAAAAATTCAAGGGCGTTCGTATCAATTGATGTTCCTGCAAGAATATCAATATTTCCTTTTTGTTCATCCTTGAATGCGGCGATTATGTTTGCCGTTTTCATATCAATAGATCGGTTTACCACAATAATTCCGCCGAAGGCAGAAAGGGGGTCTGCTTCAATAGCTCGTTGCAAAGCTTCGGATTGATTTTCTCCCAGTGCGATTCCGCAGGGAGAATTGTGTTTTATGACAACTGCCGCCGGTTCTTTGAAAAAACGGACCGATTCAATACCCGCATTCAGATCGGTGACATTTGTAAGAGACAAATCCCGTCCCCACATTTTTTGAAGATTGCGGAAGGGAGTTTTTTTGTTTGGTTCAAGATAGACTGCTGCCTGTTGATGAGGATTTTCTCCGTAGCGCAGATTTTTTATTTTTTTCAGGGGAATAGTCAGGGCTTGCGGAAATAATTCTTTACCAAAGTATCGCGCAATCTGGGAATCATAATATGAAAGATGAACAAATGCTTTTGACGCAAGCTGTTGGCGCAGTTCAAGCGATATATTTTTTTTGGAAAGAGCGTCTGCAATGTGTTTATAATCTAACGGGTCAATGACAACTATAACATGCTTAAAATTTTTTGCTGCAGAGCGAATCATAGTAGGACCTCCCACATCAATATTTTCAATTGCGCCGTCAAGGGTTGTATCTTTTTTTTGTATTGTTTCCTCAAACGGATACAGGTTGCAGACAACAATATCAATTGGTTTTATGTTGAGACTACGCGCTTCTTCAACATGTTTTTTGTTTGACCGGTCGTATAAAATTCCCGATTCTATCTGAAAACTGATTGTTTTCATGCGGCCGTTGAAACTCTCGGGATTTCCGGTAATTTCCCGGATGGGAATGACGGGAATGCCGTGTTCGGTTAATATTTTTGCAGTTCCTCCGGTTGAAATTATTGTATAGCCGAGGGTATGAAGATATTTTGCGAATTCAACAATGCCGGTTTTATCGTAGACTGAAATGAGAGCATATTTATTTGGATTTTTTTTCATTTTTGTTTTTTTATACATGACATAATTTTCTCAAAACTTCCACATACAATTTGTTTTCTTTTTTCTTTAACCGCTCATATAAACTTTCTACTGTATCATCTTTTTGGGTTTTTTCAAAACATCTGCCCAAAACCGGACCAAAATCAAACTCTTTTGACAAAAAATGAACGGTTGATCCCGCATAGGTTGATTTGCTGTCAATAAACTGCCGTATTGCCGCAGTTGTAAATTTTCCCCTGTTCCAAACGCCGCCGGTTCCGTCGGGATTTTTGACCGTGCCGTCCGGCGAATCGGGAATAAGTCCGGGATGGATATTCAAAATTTTTTTGGGAAATGCGCCGATAAACGAGTTGGGGATAATTTGCTTCCATCCCGCAAGAACAATGTAATCTACGGCATACTGTTTTTTCAGAATTTCTTCAAGATTTTCTCCTTTTTTATATATATGTGTTGGGATAGTATTTTCTCTTGCGCGTACCAGTCCGTATGCATCGGGCGCATCGCTGACAACAACAGCAATGTTTGCGTGTATTATTCCTTTTTGAATAGCGTCAATAACCGCCTGCAGATTGGTTCCTGATCCTGCATTGGAAATAAAAATCGCCAATTGTTTCATACGGAAGGCTGAAAAATTTTCCCGCTTCTGCTAATCGGATATAATCCTGTAGTACAGCCTCCGCATCCGCCGTTTGAGAGAAATATCTCCTTTTTATTTTTTGGAGTCTGAAATTCAGAGGCAAGTAAGCGCGCATGAATAAATCCTTTTTTACTGATATAGTGGACACTTGTTGCGCCGATTTCATCATTGATGGTTTTTACGTCGTCATGACGGGATGCGATAAGTTCTTCCCGTGTTCTCATACTGACTCCCAGATGACAGCGGTGGGTTACGGGTGGAAAACCGATAATCCAATGTATTTCTTTTGCGCCAAGTTCAAAAATTGCCTTTGTGATTTCTTTTGTCACGTTTCCCCGTACAATGGAGTCGTCGCCGATAACAACAACGGCATTTTTCCAGATTTCAGTATCATGAACAAACGATAATTTTCCCAGCACTTTCGTGCGGATAAGATCTTTTTGGTCATCTCTCATGAAAAGCCGCTGGTTGCCGTTCGGGTCAAAATGGTCGCGGATAATTACTTGCCGGTAGGGGATTTTTTTGGCATTTGCATAGCCGTTTGCAACGGCAATGCCGGAGTCGGGAACACCTACAACAAACGATGCGTTGGGAATGGGGTGTTCTTTTGCTATGATAGATCCGCATTTCTCTCTGAATGAGGAAACAGAAAGCCACTTATCAGGATTATTGTCAATATTTTTTGTTTCATGTGTGGGGAGGCGGGAATTGGGTCTGCTGAAATATGCCCATTCAAAATCGCAGAAATAACTTTTTCCCTCTGTGCCTTTTTTCAATATGTGCAATCCGTCTTTATCAATCTTGATAATCTCTCCTTTTTGGATTTCGCGCTCAACGTTTATTCCCAGTTTGTCAAGAGCGTGGGTCTCGGAAACCGCAATCCAGCCATCTGCGATTCTGCCGATAATAAACGGTCTGATGCCGAATTGATCGCGCGCAAGAAAAATCATATCGTCAACGCCGATTGCCATGCTGTATGCTCCGTTGACGTGTGAAAATACGGAAAGAACTTTTTCATCCCATAAAGAGCCTTCAATTTGGGAAAGCAGTTTGGTAAAAACATAGGTATCGCTAATCCCTTTGGGGAGATTTCCTTTTATTTTTCTTCTCATACTGCTTACCGCGGCAAATTCTCCGTTATGGATAACCGCAACAGTGCTTCCTGATTTTGTTGCCGCAGTGCATGGCTGGAGATTTTCTTCACGATATGATCCATACGTGCCATACCGACAATGAATCATGGTCCAGCGCGAGGGAATATCAAATCTTTTTATGACAGAAGGGGCAAATACATCTTTCAAAAGGCCGGAGCCGGTATATTTTTTAAGACCTTCTGATGTTTGCATGGCAAGGCCTGCTCCATGCTGTCCGCGATGCTGCACGCCTCCTGCCGCGGTAAGCGCTGTTTGTAATTGTCTGGTAAGTTTTGGCGTAAAGTAGGCTACTATGCCGCATTTCTCCTGAAGAGGCTTTTCAAACGAAGAAATCTGAATGTGCTTCATTGCCAGTATATGATATAAAATTCGAGCAAATATTTCAACTTATTGTGTTTTTTTCTTTTCCAGCGTATCCAGCTTAAAAATCTTAATTCCGGAATATACAATAATCACGATCAATAAAAAATCAATAAGCGCACCAAAAAAATGCCCGTACAATATCCTTGCCTGGCCAACTTGCAGGTATGATCCTTCAAGGTTTTTCGCAGTGCCCGCAACAATGCCGATAATAGGATTAATAATATCGGTTACCAAGGCGGAGACAAGTTTTGCAACTGCTCCAGCCATGATAAATCCGACGGCAAGTCCGATAATTCCTTTTTCCCGAACAAAATCTTTAAATCCCTCAAAGTTTTTTTGGAGCATGGTAGTATAATTATATCTCATGAAAAATATAAAAGTTGGTTTTATCGGATTGGGACTTATGGGAAATCCCATGGCAAAAAATATTCTCAAAGCAGGATTTTCCCTGAATGTATACAACCGTACAACATCAAAAACAGAAGAACTGCAAAAATTGGGAGCTCGTATTTTTTTATCCCCAAAAGAAATTGCTCAAAATTCTGACATTGTCATCTCCATGGTTACGGCTCCGGAAGATGTGAAAGACGTTATGATTGGAAAAAACGGGGTAGTGTACGGCGCACAAAAAGGATTGATTGCCGTTGATATGAGTACCATCGGGCCAAGCGCTGCGCAGTCCATAGGACTGCATATGGAAAAACACGGCGTTGATTTTCTTGATGCGCCGGTTACCGGCAGCACTCCGAAGGCAATTACGGGAGAGCTGACTATTTTTATCGGCGGAAAAAAAGAACTATACGAAAAAATAAAAGATGTTTTTGGCGCGATGGGAACAAATCTCCAGTATATCGGCCCGACGGGATCAGGCCAGGCGATAAAATTGGTAAACAATGTTATTATTGCGGCAACGATCGTTGGATTGGCTGAAGGGGTACTGATGGGTGAGGTATTCGGATTATCAAAGGAAAAAATTTCGGAATCGTTAAAAGACGTTCCTGCGTTTTCCATGTATATGCGGTTGAAACTGGAAAATTTCCTGAAGGACAATTATTCGCCGATTTTTACGTTAAAAAATATGAAAAAAGATCTGTATCTTGCATATGACGAATTAAAAAAAGCAGGATATCTCAAAAAGTTAAAAGCAAAATTCCCTCTTTTTTACCATATAGCCCGTTTATATAAAAAAGGAATTTCTTCAGGGCGCGGCGATGAAGATATGTGCGCGGTATTCAAAGTCTTGCAAGAAATATAAAATTATTCTATAATAAAACTATTACAAATTAAGTATAAGTAGTATGAAATACACACTCCCTCAATTACCGTATTCTTACAATGCTTTAGAGCCGTTTATTGATAAAGAGACGATGGAAATTCACCATACCAAACACCATCAAGGATATATAGACAAACTGAATGCGGTATTGGAAAAACATCCCGAACTTCAGGATCAAAAACTTGAGGATCTCATGAGGAATCTTTCGTCTTTGGAGATGGATGAGGCGGATAAAACAACACTGCGCAATAACGGAGGAGGGCATCTGAATCATGCTTTTTTCTGGACTATCATGGGACCGAAAAAAGAAACAGATGCAGAGCTTGTAAAAAAAATTAATACGGCATTTGGCTCTGTTGACCAGTTCAAAGAACAGTTTTCCAATGCAGCGCTTTCGCGGTTCGGCAGCGGGTGGGCGTGGCTTGTTGAGGATGAAAAAGGAGAACTGAACATATATTCAACGGCAAATCAGGATTCGCCGTATTTAAGCAATCATACGCCTCTTATCGGCCTTGATGTCTGGGAACATGCGTATTATCTGAAGTATCAGAACAGAAGGCCGGAGTATGTAAAAAATTGGTGGAATGTGATGAAACTAATTTAAGATACAATTTTTTGTTTTTTTAATCTCCATTATTAAAATAGCGTCATCTTCTGTAAAATATATCCATCATTATGGATAACCATATCACCTGTCCCCACTGTAAAAAAAGCATTCCTTTGACCCAGGCTCTTTCTCATCAGCTTCAGGAAAAATATCAAACGGAAATGGCAGGGGAAAGAAGAAAAATAATTGCCGCATACCAAAAAAGACTTTCGGAGGAAAAACTTCAGATAGAAAAAACCACAGCAGAGCAACTTAAGCTGAAGATTCAAAAAGAAATGGAGCTGAAATTCAAAGACGCGCATAACGAACTTGAAGAATTGCGAAAACAAAATACATTACTGCAGGAGCAGCTTCTTGAAACAAACAAACTTCTGCGCCAGATTAAATCCGAACGGGATCAGGAAAAAATAGAAAACGAAAAAAAACTTTTTGCCGAACAGGAAAAAATCAGGGATGAAGAAAAGAAAAAATTTGATGAAGAATACCGGCTGAAAATGATGGAAAAAGACAAGAAAATTCAAGACGCTTTGCAACAGGTCGAGGAAATGAAACGAAAGATTCAACAGGGATCACAGCAATCGCAAGGCGAAATTCTTGAGCTTGAATTGGAAACCCGATTGAAGAGGGAATTTCCGTATGACGAAATCCAGCCGGTTCCCAAAGGGGTAAGGGGCGCTGATATTGTGCAGATAGTAAAAAATAATTTCGGCAAGCAGTGCGGATCAATTATCTGGGAATCAAAACGGACAAAAGCATGGAGTGACGGGTGGATTGATAAACTGCGGGAAGATCAGAGGCAGGTAAAAGCAGAGATTGCGGTCATTATTTCCAACATACTGCCGGAGGAAATAAAAAATTTCGGATTAAAAGATGGAGTATGGATTGGAAATTACGAGTCCATTTCGGGTTTGGCGGCAGTTTTGCGAAGCAGTCTTATTGAGATTTCAACAGTCAAATTATCCATTGTTGGAAAACAGGATAAGATGGAAGTATTGTGGGAATACTTGACAGGGATAGAATTCAAGCAGAGAGTTGAGGCGATATATGACGCATATACGCAGCTGCAGGACGATTTGGAAAAAGAAAAGCGGTGGTTTACCCTGAAATGGGCAAAGCAGGAAAAAAACATAAGAAGAGTCATTGACCAGATGTTGGGCATGCATGGGGATCTGCAAAGCATTGTTGGAAAAGCATTATCTGAGGTGAGAGGATTCGGATTATTGGAGGAAGGAGAGGATAGTAAATCCTATGAATAATAATTTCCATCAAAACCTTCAATCCTTCCTCAAATTTTTATTTATTATTCCGGTATCTATTTTTATCACCGCACTGCTATTTCGCATTATTCCGGAAAAGGAACGAATAATACCCGTTCCGTCACCAACAATAGTGCCTCTTGCCGTTGACAATATTCCTCAATCATCGTCTTCGGCGTCGCTCAATCTTACCGGCCCTTTTGTCTGCGATTTTTCACAGGATACTCTTGCCGTCAAGGGGTATATCAAAGACAGGCAGATATTCGCGCAGGTTCGCAATCAAACAGCTGTCAACAATTTCCTTATCAAAGGAGACTGTCTATACCGATGGGATCAGGGGACATATGATGGAGAAAAAACATGCGGCTTACAACCCGCTATGGGTGCGGCAGAACAATTTATGGGTCTTGGCTTATTAAACGAAAATACGATTTCTCAATTCGGAGGTTCTCTTGACGCTGACACAATGAAAGGAATTATGCAGTCATGCAGAAAAGAAGAGGTAGAAGATATGTCGGTCTTTACGCTTCCTTCGGGCATTTCCTTCAAGGAAACACCTCTTCCAAGCTAAAAAAAATGCCCCGGCTACGACCTAGTTTCCCCGTCTCCGGATTGGAGAGAGTATCATCGGCGCTGGCTCGTTTCACTTCCTTGTTCGGGATGGGAAAGGGTGGGTCCAAGC
>CAYSLG010000019.1:4901-13200 GCA_964431935.1 uncultured Gammaproteobacteria bacterium | reverse complement strand
TACGGAGTAGTGTACGGTTGCACAGGAGGCTCAAAATGGGCTCTTTATAGAGAAATCTACAAAGATAATCAGCTGTAACGGTGAAGTCCTAAGCAAAATCGAAGGATCAATCCTGAGCGAAGTCGAAGGAGGAAATCCTGAGCGAAGTCGAAGGATCACGCCGTGGGAAGTCTCAACAACAAATTGAGACCCCGTAGAGACTATACGCTGATCCCTAACAGCCCCGCTTAACGGGACAAATGGGAAAGACATAGTCCAATCCTCTGAGTAATCGGAGAAGATTGCATAATCTCCTAGACCAGGTTCAACTCCTGGCTCCGTAACACTAGAATCTGTTTCCGGCGCAGACGGAATTACAGATTCTTGTGTCCTTCCGAAGTAAATATTTCGGTTGCGAAGACGTAGACTTCGAACCGAACATGAACGAAGGAGGACAAGAAACAATGAATTCGCCAATGACTAATTTTTTACTCTCGGTCATCATTCCCGTCTTCAACGAAGAAAATAATATCAATCCCCTGTTGCAGCGCCTTATTCCCGTGCTTGAACCATACCGATACGAAATCATTTTTATTGACGACGGGTCGCGGGATAGAACCGTTGAGTATATCAGTGAATATGCGAAAAGAAATAAGCACATCAAGCTTGTTTCTTTTCTTCGCAACTTCGGTCACCAGATGGCGCTTGTTGCAGGATACCAATACGCCAAAGGAGACTGTGTTGTGAGTATTGATGCAGACCTTCAGGATCCGCCGGAAATAATTCATGACATGGTTGAAAAATGGAAAGGCAAGGCAAAAGTCGTCTATGCAAAACGCGACGGTCGAAAAGGCGACAATATGTTCAAAAAATTCACCGCAGGTATTTTTTACAAAGGCATCAACCTTCTTTCGGAAATTCCCATCCCCGAAGAGGTCGGGGATTTCCGGCTTCTTGACCGCGAAGTCGTTTCTTTTATAAACGAGCTTCCCGAACAATCCCGATTCCTGCGCGGACTTGTTGCCTGGCCGGGGTATACGACCGAATTTGTTTACTTCAACCGCGAAAAACGCCACTCCGGAGAAACCCACTACCCGCTTTCAAAAATGATCAATCTTGCCATGGAGGGAATTACGTCGTTTTCCGCCAAACCGCTTCATCTTGCTTCATATTTGGGATTTGTCTCTGCAACGCTTGGCTTTCTTGGTATTGTCTACGCCGTATTGGGCAAAATTTTTCTTCCTTCCTATTGGGTTACCGGATGGACGGGGTTGTTTGTCGGTATTATGTTCATTGGAGGAGTCCAGCTTATTACCATCGGTATTATCGGAGAATATATCAGTAAAATATATAAAGAAATCCAAAAACGACCAAGATTTTTAATAAAGGAAAGAATTAATATTTAACAGCGGAACAGGTGGCACGAATAAAAGGGTTCCCGGCAGTCCCGCTTAGCGGGAGGAATGAAATTCGTGACGGAATCTGTAAACTGTAAACTACAGTATGAAAATCATCGGAGCGGTTCTCATCGGCATCGGCCTTGCCCTTTTTCTTTTTGTCCTCTACGCTTTTTTGAAAGAAAAAAACCGGCTTATTTCTCCCATCCCCGAAGGCAAAGGAGTAAAAGTAATCTTTGTCACTCCGACAAAATAATTATTTAATTTCAAAGTTAAAAATCGCTCCGCTTCCTCCAAGAAATAATACATCAATTGTCTTGAGAATAAGAAATGCACTCAAAAACAATATCAGCCCGATAACGGCAAATTTCAATGTCCCTTGGGCTTTTTTTACTTTTTCAGCGTTCCCAAAAGACATAAGATACCCGAAAGATCCAACCAAAAACATGATAAAAAGAACAAGGAAAATAAAGACCGAAGACATGATAAGAAAATTGCTGAAGATAATCTCAAAGCATTTGAGAGTCGGAACGCCGTTCACCATACAACCATATTGATCTTCTCCCCAATTTTTGATTCCCTGGGCGTATAAAAAGAAGTTAAAAAACATTAAGGATATTTATCGTTTTACTTTAATAATACAGGCAACGTTAAGTTACAGGAAATTCCAAAACATAAACTTTTGTTGAATACCACCTGCTCCATTGTCCACATAAGAGATAAAACTGCCACAATAACTATAAGACCAATTATAGCCGCCTCAATCTTATCCCGGGCCTTATCAACCCCTTCCTTGCTTCCGCCCGACGTAATCCACGCCAAAGCGCCAAGAAGAAGATACAGTAAAGCGGCTAACCCTGCAATTGCAAAAAATACGCGGATTAGAAACGTTAGTAATAAACTTAAATCGGGAATAGCAAAACCCAATCCACCCGCTCCTTCTTGCACTTTTACTGTTTGTTGAGCTCCAACGATATACACACTTCCCAAATATAACGCGGGAACGATGAGGGAGCCAAACTTGTCAAACGCAGATTTTGCTTTTTGTATCATATGAGATTCATGATAGAACAAAAAAAAATTCTTGTCAATACCTATTTCTATTTTATTCTTCCTGCGGGCGGTATTGCAATGCTTCGGCAACGTGAATCGCCTCTATCGTATCTTTTTCGCTCAAGTCGGCTATGGTCTGCGAAACTTTTATGATCTTGAAATACGAACGGGCAGAGATGGAGAGCCTTGCTATTGCCTGTTTCAAAAGATCCGTTGCTCCGTCGGCAAATGTACATAGTTTTTTAATATCCGCAGAACTCATTTCGCCGTTTGTTTTTATAGGTATATTTTGAAATCTTTTTTTCTGGATTTCCCGTGCCTTGATAATGCGTTTTCGGATTTCTTCGCTTGGCTCTGCGCTGTGCACATCCATAAGCTTTTCCTGCTCAACCGGCGGAACATGAATATGAATATCAATACGGTCAAGAATCGGCCCCGACAACCTCTTTTTATATTTCAAAATCGCTCCGGGCATGCATTTGCATTGTCTTTTAGAATGTCCCAAAAATCCGCACGGGCAGGGATTTGACGCGGCAAGGAGCAAAAACCGTGACGGAAATGATAGGCTTCCTGCTGCACGCGATATGGTCACAACACCATCCTCCAAGGGTTGGCGAAGCGCCTCAATAACAGACCGGGGAAATTCCGGAAATTCGTCCAGAAATAATACGCCTCTGTGAGCAAGGGAAATCTCGCCGGGCGTCGGGTGCGCTCCCCCGCCAATCAGTCCGATGCGCGATGTTGTATGATGAGGAGAGCGGAACGGTCTGTCTACAATAAAATGTTTTTCGCCCAAAAGCCCGCTCACCGAATAAATTTTTGAAACTTCAAGAATCTCTTCTTTATCCATAAACGGAAGAACTGAGGGGAACGCCCGCGACAGCATGGTTTTTCCTGCGCCCGGCGGGCCTTTCAGGTGCACATTGTGAAAACCGGCAGCTGCAATTTCAAGCGCCCGCTTTGCTTGCCCCTGGCCTTTAATATCTGCAAAATCAATCTCTGTTTTTATCCTGCCTCCCATATCTTCTATCCGTATCTGCTGTTGTTTTTGTAAAATCATATCTCCGTTAAGATGTAATACAAGCTGCGGCAGTGAAGAAGACGGAATAATATCTATCCCGTCAACCAGCGCAGCTTCCTTGGCGTTTTCAAACGGGATAAACAGGCGTTCTATTTTTTTCCGTTTGGCAAGAAGGGCGATGGAAATAATTCCCGGGACTTTGCGCATATTTCCCTCCAAAGAAAGCTCGCCGATAAAAAGACTGTTTCGCAATAAATCTTTTTTTACCATACCGCACGCGGCAAGAATCCCGATAGCAATGGGAAGATCAAAACTTGCTCCTTCTTTGGGAATATCCGCAGGAGCCAAATTCACCGTCAAGCGGGAATCGGGCATATCAAAGGATGCGTTGACAATGGCGGTTCGCACTCTGTCTTTTGCTTCGTCAACGGATTTGCTCGGAAGACCGACAATGGTGAACGTGGGAAATCCGCGGTTGGCAACATCCACTTCAACTTCAATAAGAACGCCGTCCAAGCCTATTGTTGTTCCGGAGAACACTTTTGCAAGCATTGCGACTTATCATAAAAGAAAAATAAATAAATGTCCACGGACTATATGCTACAAAAAACCGGTATATAGTATTTTGCTATACTATGCCTTTATAATCATCTATCTATGGGGAAAGAACGACGACAAAAAGAAATAATATCCTCTCAATTTGTTCCAATACGAGAATCTCATATCTCCAACGGAACAGTTGGGTATGGTGAAATAAGCTGGAATCCAAACTGGATTTTAATGGGAAATCAATTAGAAATAGATGTTTCAGGCATCAATAGAATTTTAAAAAGAATTGGAATCGTTGCCCCTATTTTTTTATCCTCTTTTACTCAAAAAAAAGATGATGAAATCCAAGTTGCTCCTGCAAATAGTGGAAAAGAGATTGAACTTTCTACCGCATCTTCTCTTAGTTTTCGGAAACGGAAACCAAATCATCAGGTTTATTTTAATGAAGAAAGAGGTAGGTTTGATGTTTTAATTGATTTTTCAAGTCTTGCAAAGGAGGCGGAGACTTATTCGCACCATAAAAATATACCAGAAACTTCTGCGTATGCCGAATTAACACATAAAGAATTTGTTCATTGTTTAAAACAGTTAGTCAAATGCAATTATGAGAAAATCTGCGCTCACCATGAACCCGCATATTTTGAAAAATTTTCAGTAAAGTATTTACTTTTTATTTCCTCATTGATTGAATTAGCATCCAATGAGCCATTTGACCTGCATGCTCTGGGAAGATTTATATATACGGCTGAATCTTTATGGATTGTCTGGGGTTTGCTCGATATAGCTCGCGGACGGGACTCAACCGATCCTTTTTACGAAGTTTATAGAGATAAGCTGAAGAAATTTAAAGAGCATCCTCTTTCTATTGCTGTTCCCTATTACATGGCCAGATATTTTATCGGTCCTCTTATCGCATTAAACAGTTCTCAACCGCAACTTATCAGGGCAAGATTAAATTCTGATGAATAAAATTATATTGCAGAAATATAAGCAAATTTTGTAAGCTTCTTCAGTTTTTTTTCCGACTGTTTCCATACCGTATCCTCTATCCTCATACCGAATTTACCGGGAATATAGACGCCGGGTTCAATAGTAAATACCTGATTGGTTTCCAGCAATCCGTTTGTTTTCTGCGATATGCGGGGCAGTTCGTGGATTTCCAGACCGACCCCATGCCCGAGCGAATGGGGAAAATCAGGAAGATTGTTTTTTTTATACAGAGATCTGCAATATGCGTCAAGCTTTTTTGGATTGTTGGTTGCATCTGCTTTTTTCAGAGTTTTTTGCTGAATATCAAGAAGCGCATGGTATATATTTCTCATTTCATCGCTTGTTTTCCCGAAAAAAAACATTCGTGTCATATCGGAGGAGTACCCTTTGTATTTTACGCCGAAATCAATAAGAATCACCGATCTGTTTTTTACACTGCCGTTTCCGTTTTTCGTGTCGTAATGCGGGATGCTTGCATGCTCATCAATCGCAACCAGAGGATCAAAGCCACTGACGTATCCTTTTTCTTTCAGCCAATATTCTATCTTGAACGCAATCTCTTTTTCGGTTGTATCTTTCCGTATTATGCGCACAATATCCTGCAGGCATTCGTCTCCTATGGCACAGGCTCTTTCAATATGCGCTATTTCTTCCTTCTCTTTTTGCGACCGGATCTGTTTTATTATGTGTTGTGCCGAAATAAGCCGAACCGTACTTAATGCTTTTGAAAAAGCCCGATACTCTGAAAACCGTATGTCTTCTGCCTCAAATGCCAGCGTTTTTATATTTTCTTCTTTTGTGATTTCTTGGAGAACATGCAGAATATTTTTTCCATTTACACCCCCGAGGAGAACGGTCCGTCCACCTCGGGGGTGACTGGCGGGGCGATTGGCTTGGATATACCTTCCATCGCTTATAACATATACGTTCTTTTCTGTCACAACAACAAATGCTTCATGCTCGTGTTCCGCCAACGTACGGAATCCCGTAAGATATGCGATGTTATAAAAATTGGAAACAAGAAATGCGTCTGTTTTCTGCCCTGTAAGGCAGTTTCGTAATTGTCTTATCCTGTTGGGATGTGTATTCATAACGGTAATTATACTTCAGAAGAAAAACATATCGGCTTTGGTACAATAACAGCATGTCATACTATCAAAAAAAGCAGTTTCTTGCCCGTATGAATGCCGATAACAGAATCGTTGAGACGGTAGAAAAATGGAAAGCGCATGAGGAAGGTATACTCCATAGAGGATTTACCGTTGCACTTCTCTATAAAAACCAATTTATTCTTCAACATAGAAAACATCCTGCATTTGACGGATATTTTGACCTTACCTGTTCATCTCATCCCGTATATAAAGGCGAATGCCTGCAGAGAGATGAGGATGCTGTTTTTGAAGCATTGAAAAGAGAGTGGAATATTGAACAGTCTTTTGTAAAAAATATAAAATTGCTTGGGTCTGTTGTATATAAGGCAAAAGATCGAAACAGTGGTTATACCGAACACGAATTTTGTTTGTTATATCAAGGAGAAATTGATATCACGCCTTTACCCAACTTTGATTATGCGTATGGTTTTTCTCTTGCTGATAAAAAGAATCTTGACGGCAAGACCTTCCCCGCAAAATCCTTATTTGCTCCGTGGGTAAAAATATTTATTGAAAATGGGCTTATTTAATTTCCTCCATCATATTTCCCATCATATCCATAAATCCTCCTTCTCTCATTGTTGTTTTTGATTTGTCCGGCCGCACGATTTGACCGCTCATCATCAACTTCATACCGCTTGGCATTGTAACGTCATCCTCCATCATGCTTTCTTCTCCCCCTCTTCTCATCATCATTTTTCCTCCGTTCATAAAATAGCCGTCTTTTTTTGACTGATTTTCAAATCTCATTTCTTTCATCTGCATCAAGCCCTCGGCGAGCATGGATTTAGCTGTCATGATGTTTCTGTATAGAACAAACTGTCCAACAGCAAGAAGTAACACTCCAACGATAATTATTGCAACGAGCGTATGGCATTTGTGATCTTCACACCAGTGGTTGCAGTTTTTTTGTTCATCTTTCATACAATCACCCCCCTTTGTTTTTACTATAATAAAAAAATAAAACTATTGCAAGAAATTACGTTTGAAATTATTTTTTTCCAAATAAAATCGGCTGGTAGATTTTTTTAATAAATCGCATGATTGCCCGTTTTTCCCTCTGCCTCACTCCCTCCAGTGTTATTTTATACGTCCTCGCCATCTGTTTTAATGTTTTTCCCCTCAATCTTTTGATAAGAACATCCTTATCCGCCTCTTCCAGTTTGGATGAATATTGTAAAAGCTCTATAAAGTAACGCATTATCTGGCTTGTCATTGTGGACCTGACCGGATTTGAACCGGCAACCTTCTCTATGCCATAGAGACGCGCTACCGTTGCGCTACAGGCCCGGAAACCTCATTATTATACACTCTACTCAATAAGTTTCATTTCCTCATCAGAGGCGATGACTTTGAAGCCTACGTGGGATTGTCCGGCAAAAAATAATCCTTCCCCCACTTCTGCAGAAAGCAGGGAATGTTTTTCTCCGCCGGTAAGATAAAATGTTGTGCTGATTTTGTCAATTGCCGCAGTTGACTGTTTTAAAATAATTTGCAGGCTTGAGTTTGTGATAATAGCTCTTCCGTCTTCTGTTGAAAGAAAATCTTCAACATCTTGCGTGATCGTTGTCAAACCAAGTCCGTATTTGCGCGCGCGCTTTGCAAAAGACCGCAAATATTCGCCCGAATCTTTTTGTTTGATAAGATACCACGCCTCATCAACAACCAATACTCTTTTTTTCTTTTCCCTGCGCACCCTGTTCCAGATATAATCTAATACGATATACATGGCAACAGGCCGAAGATTTTCTTCAAGGTCGCGGATGCCAAAAACCGTTAGGGGGTTTTTCACGTCAATGTTGGAGTGCTGGTTAAAAATCCCCGCGGCAGATCCCTTTACGAATTTTTCTATTCTGCTTAATAAGTCTATTGATTCCGGCGTATGAATGCGCTCTAAATTAGAATAGAGAGCCCCGAGAAGCGGGGCTTCTTTGCTAAAAGTTGCGGGGTCTTTTGTTATCCCTTTTTGTTCATATGTTTGAACAAGTGTGCGGTCAAGAAGCGCGTCCTGCGCAGGAGTTGCCTCTCCCATAATCACCTTCATAAGAGAGTGAAGGTTGAGGATTTTGTTATTCAGCTCGTCGGGCTCGGGATTATCTTTTGTCAATTCAAAAGGATTTATCTTATACGATGATGATAAGGAAAACTTAATAAATTCT
>CAYSLG010000019.1:0-4891 GCA_964431935.1 uncultured Gammaproteobacteria bacterium | reverse complement strand
GAACATAGTTTTTCATATTCGTTTTCCGGATCAATAATAATAATGTCTATCCCCATCGTCAGCAGGCGAAGCGACTCAAGCTTTACCAGAAAGCTTTTTCCCCCTCCCGACTTTCCAAGGATTACCGTGTTTGCATTTTCAAGAGTAAACCGGTCAAAAATAATAAGACTTCCGTCATGCTGGTTCATCCCATATAAAATACCCTCGTTTCTTGTCAGCGAAGCGGTCGTAAATGGGAAAGTCATAGCGAGCGATGTTGTGTCCATATTGCGCCAGACAGACAACTTATCATAAAACATCGGCATCGTTGACTTAAATCCTTCCTCCATCTCAAGCGTCGCCTGCCGCGAAACAATCAAAAGAGACGCTAAAAGTGAACCGACTTCTTTTGTAATGCGGTCAAGCTCCTCTTTGCTTTCTGCAGGAATGGTAATATATAATCCGAACTGGAAAAACCGTTCTGCCCCTTTTGCCAGCTCTGCCTGCAAAGAAAGGGCGTCGCCAAGCGCAACTTGTATAGACGGATCAACCGCAACCCCTTCCTTCAGCTGATTTCCGATTGTCGCTTCCATTTCCGCAATTTTTCTTTTCAATTCATCCAAAACATCTTTTGATATACATGGAAATATATAGCGGGTGATCAAACGTGATAAGCGAATACAGCCAGTTTGCCGAAACATACCGCGGGTATCCGACAACAAAAAGCGTACGGTAATATTTTTCATCAATTTTCAGATGATTAAAATCAACCTCAACAAACGAAGGGGCAATGATATCTTTTATTGTAATCATGCCCTTTGAGAACGCGCTTTCTGCCTTTTTTTTGTTTTTTTGAAAAAAATCAAACATGGTTATGATTCGCTGCTTGTCACCATCTCTTCGGTATAATGACCAATCTCCGCAAGAGATGCCCCCGTTGCCGAAGGATTGTACAAATTGTAAAAAAGTTCTGCCAACTCTTGCCGAAGCATGACTTTTGACTTCAATCCTATACGAGTCAAAAGACGCATGAGGTTATCCTGTTTTGGATACAGCGATGTCTTTGCTCTGGTAAAAAGATACTCTTTATTTTGCGTCTGCGGCTTTATTCCTGATATACCCAGCTCCAAAGGCGAAAAGGGAATAACGAAAAAAAACCGTTTTTCAAGCACTGTGTTTTTTTTTACAGTGTTTTTGATAAATTCTTTATAGTGAAGCAGTTTTGACTGAATTGTTTCGTTTTTTTGCGATTCAATTTTTTTTTCCAAATATTCCAAGTATGCGGAAATATCCATCTTCTTTGAAAGAATCAGTATTTGCACGGGAAACGAGAGTGAATTGAGAAGATTGGAATATGCATAAATCATAGACGCTTGCTCGTCCGGCGCCAAGAGCCAAAAGTTAACCGATCCCACCTCAATAACCGTTGCCGCAGAATAGTCTTTTAAAAGAATAATATCATCTTTTATATCCTCTATCTCCGTAAACAACTGCGTTGAAGCCTTTATCGGCGATGCGGGCTTTTGAGAATTAATTTTTTGAAAAAATTACAATAATTCTTTTGAATATATCGTTATGGGGTTGGGGTTTTCTTTTTCTATCTGTATGTGTATTGTATCAAAAAAATGCTTGCCAGACGGATCTCCCACCTCAAAAGTATATTCTGCCGCCTCAAGCGAATGGAATGTCGCAAATACCCCGTGGGGATTTGTTTTTAATAACCGCAATAACACTCCTTCTGTGTTTTTTACATATACAAGCATCCCGGGCAAAGGAAACCCCTTTTTGCTTTGTACCGTTCCTATAAAAAACGGCGCTTCGGGTGAAGAAGTTTCGCTTTTTGAAAAATTTTGCTGCTGTTGAGGGGGCAGCTCTTCTTTATGGTCTTCTTCAACCACGTTAAGAGGCGTGCTTATTTGCGGTTCGCAGATGACCGCAGACGCTTCCTTGCTCTGTAAATATGTATCAAGTTTTTTTTGAGAATCAATATGAAGGTCTATTGTTCTTGAATCCGCAGGATGTACCCGCATCATTGCATTTACCTTTTCATAGGTATATTGCGTTGGTGAAATAAGCCGTTTAATAAGATTTCGCATCCATACATCCAGCGGCCTTTCGTTTACGGGAATAAAGGCCAAGGCGAGGCCAAAAATACCAACAACAACACCCAGCAGTATGTTTATAAACGGAATAGGAAAAATTTTATATACAATAAAACCGAGGGGAAAAAAAACAAGAAGATATAAAAATTGCTTCAGCGTCATAAAGCCGATAAGCTTGAATTCAAACGATGTTATCTGGCGGGGAACAGGATGCTGATCCATATCAGTATCCAGTATAAAGTATTCAGTATTCAGTATAAAGAAGAAAAATTATCGGTAGGTCACGGGTTTTTCTGTTTGGGGGAGAACAAGGCTCATTCTTCTGTTTTTTTTGTCTATCCTTTCAACAAACGCCTTTATTTTTTGCCCTTCCTGAATGCTTTCTTTGCCGGTTAATTTGCTTATGTGAATCAACCCCTCAACACCCCTGTCAAAACGTACAAAATATCCATATTTTTCTTTTCTTACAATTTCTCCTTCTATCTCTTTATCTTTCGGATACTTTTCTTCTATATCTTCCCATGGATCTTGGGTGAGCCGTTTTACGGACAAATTCAACTTCAGATCTTTCTCGTTCTTCTCAACAACCACAACGTCTATAACCGTCCCGGATCTGAAACGGTTGGAGGCATCACTCACTTTTTCCCACGAGATTTCGGAAATATGAATCAACCCTTCTACTCCTCCAATTTCACAGAAAACACCAAACTCCGAAGACCCCAAAACTTTTGCGCTGTAGGTTTTTCCTTCTTGTATTTTGTTAAACTCTTCAACAAGATCTTTGTGGGAAATTTTAAAAACAGATGCTTTTTGAGAAACAACCAGTCTATTTTTTTCCTGATCAACTTCAAGAATTTTTACTTTTATTTTCTGGCCATTTAGTTTTTCCGGGCTGTTCAGGTGATCTTCTACAAGCTGAATTTTTGGAATAACTCCGCGGATTCCCATAAAATCAATAAACACTCCCCCTTTTCCATATTCTCCACACACCACATCAATATCTTCTTCTTTTTCTTTTTTTTCTATTAAGATGTCCCATTTCCCTTTTTCAAAAAACCTCTGCATAGAAACAACGGGAAACCCTTCTTTTGATTCTTCGCTGATAACCCGCACTTTGACCGCGCTTCCTACTTTTAAATAGGGAAAGTATGTTGATATCTGTTTAAGCTCTGCGTTGCCCAGTGCGGCATATGCTTTGGCTCCGATATCAAACAAAACTCCTTTTTTTGAGAGAGAAACTATATTTGCCTTTATTTCCTGTCCTTTTAAAATCTGTGGGGGAGATTGCTTTTTAAGAAGCGCTTCCATTGGGTGTGCTGTTTTTTTCTTTTGCATGACGAAATTTCCTCCTTTTCCCTTATAAAAAATTTAGCAGGGAAGTTTGATCAGAAAGTATACCAAACAGGCGCAAAAAAAACAAGAACTTTAAAAATGGTGTTGAAAATTGGAAATTTTATGATATATTATAGGTTTATGAACACATATATTATTCCTTCACTCATTGAACGCTTTCTTGTTTTTCTTGAAAAGCAGGGAAAATCACGATTTACTATAATCGCGTATAAAAAAGACCTTGAACAACTTTCGGGACATTTGTCAACAAAGGAAAAAACCGACGTTCGGGAAATAAAAAAAGAAGATATTGACGGTTTTATTAACAAGCTTATTTCCGAAAACTACACAAAAAAATCAGCTTCAAGAAAACTCAACTCCATCCGGACGTTTTTCCGCTTCTTAAAGAATGAAGACGTTGTTGAATACAACCCCTCTCTTGACGTTGTTCATCCAAAATATTCACAGGGCGCGCCGCGTATTTTCTCCAAACTTGAATACCGCGCTCTTCGGGATATTTCAAAAGAAGATCCCCGCACATATGCCCTTGTTGAGACGTTGCTGCAAACAGGAATAAAAATAGGAGAACTCGCGGGTATTCGGGTTTGCGACATGAAAGATAGCGCTCTATTTATCAGAAAATACGGAAAAAGCCCGGAGCGGGACGTTCCCTTAAACACCGTTGCAAAAAAAGCAATTACAGAATATCTAAAATACCGCGAAGCAAAAATAAAAGGAGCAAACGGAGAAGGAGAAGATTCTTTCCTTTTTATAACCCGCACCAAAAAGCCGCTTCTTGTAAGAAATATCCGCCAGATAATAGCGAGGTGCTTTCGGGAGGTTGGGATTGAAAAAGCAACGGTAAACGACTTAAGAAACACCTTCATCGCCCACCAGCTCCAAAACGGGTCGTCTATTGAATATATTGCAAAAATTGTCGGACACCGTAGACTTTCTTCAACAGAGCGCTTCCTTAATCTCGTAAAAGAAGAAATTGATAAAAAAGAGAAGTTGGGTGAATTATAATATTCTTCATGTCCCTCTCAATATACACAGACGGAGGATCACAGAATAATCCGGGAAACGCCGCTATTTCCTTTGTTGTATATGGGGGTAGCAAGCTCCTTGCGCAGTATTCAAAAAAAATCGGCATTGCCACAAACAACGTCGCAGAATATACCGCCCTTATTAATGCTCTTAACCATGTTAAAAATATAGATCTTTCCCCGTTTGAAGAAATCCGGTGTTTTTCGGATTCGCAGCTTATGGTCCGCCAACTAAACGGAGAGTATAAAATAAAAAACCCTTCAATAAAGTGCCTTGCAGAACGGGTAAAAAAAATTGAAACCCTTCTTAAAAAGCCCGTTACATACATCCATATTCCGCGGGAACAAAATCAACTTGCCGATTCTTTGGTAAAAAAAGAGTTTGTGTAGTTTTTTATTCCTGAACTCTCACCGGCATGATAAGGTGAAGAA
>CAYSLG010000018.1:0-14629 GCA_964431935.1 uncultured Gammaproteobacteria bacterium | reverse complement strand
GCAACTCAACCGCCTCATGAGTACCGGTTGATGCGCCGGAGGGGACTGATGCGCTATGAACAGAATCGTCGTCAAGCGTAAGGAATGTTCGTACGGTCGGCTTGCCTCTTGAATCAAGAATTTCAAGAGCTTGTATGTGCTTTATATTCATGACTATATGATAGGATATGAGCAATGAAAATTCAAAAGCAAAAAGTCCCCACTTCGTCAAGACTCCGCGGGGCAAGCAAAATTCAAAAATCAAAAGTCAAAAGTTTTTTTGTTCTTTCTTCCACATTTTCCGCTTTACTTAAATAACTCCCCACACATAATACGTCCGGTTTGTGTTTTTGCGAGAGAATAAGGGGTATTGTTTTTTCATTGACCGCGCCGTCAATGGAGATTTTATTCCTATAGTCCAACGTGCGCAGCTGTTCAATTTTTTGGAGCGATTCGGGTATAAAAGAAGCTCCCTGAAATCCGGGATGAACTGTCATTATCTGGATAAAAGGGATTGTATGAAGATTATTTTTTTTTGCAAGGTCTGATACGGAATCTTCGGGGTTGAGGACAGGGCCGAAGGTGAATATGTTATTTGTTATGGTATTGGGGAAATAAGGCGCATGAATAAGAATGTTTTTTATTGTTATAACTTTTTGTAACTGTCCCAGTTTTTGTATTTCTTTTTCATAATCATTAACCATCAGGTGAAAATCAAATACAAGATCTTTCATTTCCGACTGCATTTCTTCGGTATGGGGGAAAAGTTCTTCTATTTGCAGGGTGGTATTGGAGACAAATTTTCCGTCACCGATATCTATCTGAAAATGTTTGAAATAGGGCTGAAGTTTGCGAATCTCTTCAAAGAATTCTTCGGGAGTTTTGACCAATACCGCCGGAATGATCTGCATGGTTTTATTTTACCAAAGAACATGAGAAAATGAGGAAATGAAAAATACACATTATTTTCTCGGTTTTTCACATATTTTCGGTATTGGGCCGGTGAAATTTGACGCATTGCTAAAATATTTCGGTGATATACGGACGGCATATGACGCTTCTTTTGAAGAACTTTCCCCTGTTGTTGGAGTGAATCTTGCGGGAAAATTTGTCAAATTCCGCAATGTATTTGACGCGGAGAAAAAAATAGAAGAGATTTCAAAAAAGAATATTCAGATTATTACGCAGGAAGATAGACAATACCCAAGGCAGTTAAAAAACATTCCCGATCCGCCGATATGCCTGTATGTAAAAGGGAACCTCAACCTTATTGATTTTGATACTGATTTATTTTTCGGTATTGTGGGAACAAGAAAACCTACAAGTTACGGCCGGCAGGTTACAAGGAAATTTTCATCGGAATTGGCAGGGGCGGGATTTGTCATTGTTTCCGGTATGGCAATGGGGATTGACGCAACAGCCCATCAGGCGGCGCTTGAGGAAAACGGGAAAACCATAGCGGTTTTGGGCTGCGGAGTTGATATTGTATATCCTGCAGTTAATGCGAATGTATATCATCGGATTGTTGACAATGGTGGATTGGTCATTTCCGAATTTCCGCCCGGGCAGATGGTACAGAAAGGATTGTTTATTGCGCGCAACCGGTTGATATCAGGATTATCCATGGGGATACTGGTTGTTGAGGGAGCAAAAGATTCGGGTTCTTTGATAACTGCCCGGTATGCCGCAAATCAGGGAAAAGAAGTATTTGCTCCGCCGGTTCCCCTTACATCGGAAATGTCAGAAGCCCCAAGTCTGCTTTTAAAACAAGGGGCAAAACTTGTAACGTCTATTGACGATATTCTTGAGGAATTTCATATAAAAAAAACAAGGAAAGACGTGCAAGCGTTGACGGATGAAGAGCGGGGTATTGTAAAAATACTGCAGAAAGAATCTCTCTCAATAGACGATTTATTGGAAAAAATTGATTTTGATATGAGGGAGGCTATGTTTCTTCTGACGGAGTTGGAAATAAAAGGCATTGTCAAAAAAAATATAAGCGGCCAGTACGAAGCGATTTTGTAAAAAACTGTTTTTTGTTGTTGTGCGGATTGTCCCAACGCGCCAAAATCAACCTCGTAGGTTGATTATGGCGCAATGGGAGGCTCTGAAATAGGGGTAAAAATGGGATTTTTGGAAGGGTTTTTTTGGAGATTTTTCTAAATTTATAACGATTGGTTGATATTTAGCCTATAATATAGTATAATATCAGGATGTCAGAAAGAAAAAAGGGAAGCGTTATCCCATTACACCCGCAAGAAATAGACTACGGTAGAAGGAGAGTTGTTGGAGCGATTGCATCACTGCTTGCTTTGGGAGCTCTTGAAGAAGTATCAAATGACTTTAAGGGTATAAAAACAGCAGGTCAAGTCGCTACATCTTTATCTAAATTTATTGGCGAACTGGGCGCTTCATCTGAAAAAACTTTTCTTTCTCCTGAAACGCCTATTATCGTTATGTTAGGAAATGCGACATTTGACTCAAATGTTAAAGTTAGAAAAGGAGCGCCAAACATCATATATGAGAAATATGACTTTTCGGTTGGAAATCATAATACTGAAATAGATTTAGGCAATGTATTGATAGAAAATGCATTGATCATGAGAATAAATCCGAGGTCTATTACGGAGGTTGTTAATAATACGGCAACAACAAAAATAGCATACGATGAATGGATAGCGTTTTCCCATAAAGGGAATATTTCATTTATTAAATATGACGACTCAACAAAACCTCATATCCATTTTGACAAAAGCATTGATCCAAGCGAAAGACCGCAATATGGCTATGTATTTGACAGGTTTGAAAAAGATTCTGCAGGATCTTTATATGTTGTTGTGAAAAATAAACAAGGTGTAGAAATGTTTGCGTCAAGAGCAATGCCTCGGGTAAAAGCAGAGAAGAGAAATTAAAGAATTTTTTTATCTTTCCTCAACCTTTTTTAACCTTCTCACATATTTTTCCTCTGCTTTCGGTTTTGCGGAGAGGAAGGCGTCTACTAATTTTTTGGCGGTTTCGGCATCTACATAATCCGACGGAAGGGATAAAACATTGATATTATTGTTTTCACGAATGTGTCTTACCTGATGTTCGTTGAATCCGATGCCGCAAAAGATGCCGGCAAATCTGTTTGCCGCAATACATACGCCAACGCCTGATCCGCAGATGACAATACCCAAAAATTCTTTGGGATTCTGGAGAACCGCCTGCGCGACTTTTTTGGCATAATCGGGAAAATCGTCTTGGGGATCATATTCGTAATTTCCCATATCTTCTATGCGGATATTTTTTTCCTGAAGGTATTCTATGAGCTCGTTTTTTAGTTCGTATCCTCGGTGGTCTGCGCCGATGAATATAGTCATAAAAATATTGTAACATATAATGTGTGATAAGAAATGTTTTTTTACGTTATACGTTACACGTGATATGTTTGATACGCATTGCCACTTGAATTTCAAAGCGTTTGACGGGAATGTTGACAGGATTATTGCCGATGCGCAGTTCGCGGGTGTTTCTTTTATTACTATTCCGGGAACAGATGCCGCAACTTCCAAAAAAGCGGCAGAGATTGCTTTGCAATATGAGAATGTTTATGCGGCGGTTGGAATACACCCGCACCACGTATATCAAATTCAGAATTCAGAATTCAGAATTATGAATTCTTGTACAAAAACAGGTATGAAAGAATATATAAAAGAAATAGAGCAATTATTACAATTGCCGAAGGTTGTGGCGGTGGGGGAGGTGGGGGTTGACCGGCATGAATACCGGAAGACAAAGTATGAAACATACCGCGTCAACAGCGAATTTATCGCCACGCAAAAAATACTTTTCAAAGAACATGTTCTTTTGGCGCTGCGGTATGACAAAAGCCTGATTCTTCATAACAGGGAGGCAAAACACGATTTGCTTGAAGTATTGAACGAAGTCTGGGATACAAAATTGCAAGGGAAAACAGTATTACATTGTTGTGAACCCGACGAAGAGCTTCTTGCATTTGCACAAAAACATACCGTTTTTATCGGTGTTGACGGCGATGTGACATACCGGAAAGATAAACAGGCATTTGTCAAAAAAATCCCTCTGGATTTGCTAGTATTGGAGACTGACGCACCGTTTCTCCTGCCCGAACCTCTGAGAAGCGCAAAACAATTCCCCAATGAGCCAAAACATATCCCGCTTATTGCGGAGTGTGTTGCGCGGGTAACAGGTACTGATACGGAAAAGCTTATGAATATGACGGAGGAGAATGGGAGAAAATTATTCGGGGTATAATACGTATAACGTGTAACGTATAACGTGTAACGCGAGACATCAAAAAACAGGAGACAATTCATTTCCAAAAGGTTTCTGAGAAAAAAACGAGCTGCGGTTTTTTGCTTTTTTGCCGAGGTCTTCGCGCACATTTTTATCCGTATCCAACAGGTGAATTTTTTTCGCTATTTCCTGCGGGTTATGTTGGTCAACGAAAAGAGCGCTTTCCCGCGCGATCTCGCGAAAAACGGGAATATCGGAGAGAAGGGAAGGAGTGCCAAAAGACGCCGCCTCAAGATAAGAAAACCCAAAGCCTTCATCGTATGAAACGAGAATATTGCATACTGCATTTTTGTACAGTTGAGAAAGATCCTCATCTGATACAAAGCCGGGGAAGATGAAAAGAGGGTTGTTGCGGGTGAGGGTGAGGAATTGCCGTAGGGAAGATTGCCAATGGTGGAATGGTAGCGGGGTCGTAGTAAATACTTTACCTACAAACACACAGGGGATGTTGGCAATTTGTATTGTTTTTGCGAGGTTGACGAGATTTTTGTTCCAGGTAGCGTCGCCCACATAAATGCAGAATTGCAAATTTCGAAGCTCGAAATCCGAAATACGAAACAAATCCAGTTTCGAATTTCGAAATTCGAATTTCGGATTTGTGAACTGTCTTGATAATACCGGATATATAACTTTTATGGTTTTTTCCGGTATGTGAAGTAATGAGGCGATGTCTTGTTTGCTTGCATGCGAATCAGTAATAATAAGATCGTAATTGCGCAGGATCCATTTGTTTACCGCGATATTCAGGGATCCCCGTATGCCGGTTGGAAAATGGTGCGGATATTTGAGGGGAATAAGATCGTGAATAACCGCGATCTGTTTTTTTGCTATGCGCTTCATGGTAAGAGGCGGTTGCAGAAGGTTAAAAAAAGGATTGAGAAAGGTTGAATTGTGAGGAATATCTTTAAGAGTAGGGGTAAAGACCGCATGATCCGGAAGATTTTCCTTCAGTATCTGCATATACCTGCCGATTCCCCTCACCTTACTCATCTGATCATGCGCGGTAGGGTCAAATACATAAAGATTATCCATACTGTATTCTAACAAAAAGCAGAATGCTGGCTTGCTTTTTATATTAAAAAGCTTATAATATGCACACGATTGTATGGTGCGACATGAATTACCGATACCTTTTTTATCCGCTGAAGATTTGGGGGAAGGTAATTCTTTTGGTAAAAATAAGACTTCTTTACCTCATGTTTCATTAGAATCTTACAGTGCTACTTTTTATAGAGAACGTATTCAAAGATTTATACCAGGAACAATTATTATTAGTAAAACTACTTTTTCTGACAATTCAGTTATTGTAAACCAAGAAACCTGTATTGAGTTAACGAAAAAAGACATAATTGATAGAGAACATAGTAAAAAGAATCGAAATAAAAATGTTAAAATCGCAACGATTTCAACTACTCTTAGTTTTTCAAAAGGATCTGAATCTGCTTTTCTTGCAAATGAAGATGTGGATAATGTAGCGAAACGCATGAGCGGGCGGGTAAATCAGGATCAAGAAATTTCTACATTTATTATTTATGGTGTAGATCGTCATAACATTATAATAAATTTACATCCCATAAAATCTCCGTTATCACCAGAATCAGGGCACAAACAACAAAAAGATTTAGGTAAAGAAGAATATTATTTTAAGTTAGATTTAGGAGAAAATTCTTCTCATAGTAATATTGATATATCTAAAGATAAAGATAGAATAATTACTCTCCAAATTTTGGATTTTTACAAATGTAAAAAAGGAACGATTAAATTAAGAACAGGATGGAAAAGCAGGAAGGCTTTTGAATCTTTGCTGAGTGCATATACTACCGTATATCCTCATGCTATTGCCGCGATATTTCGAGCATATGGAAAGGTAATCCCAGAACACATAGAATTCGCTTTTCCGAAGAGCTAAAAAATTCACGCTCTAATTGACAAAAAAAGGGATTTCATTTACTATTCATCAGTACATTATTCGATAGTATGGCACATCCTGATAGACTGCGAAGTGTAGCGCCAGAACAGAAACAACCACGAGCTTTCTTTGTAAGAGTGCTTAATCCTCTTACCATAAGGAAATATGCTCAAAGAGGAGAGGGAGTTGTATTAAGCAAAGTCCAGTTTGATACACCTTCAGGGCATCATGAGATTTTTCTTGGCGGAAGAACGGTTCTTCGTGCGCGCGATGAAACCCCAAATAGTGCTCTTGAAAAAAACGCTCTCATTACAACATATATGCAACTGCGCAGAGGAATGTTTATTTCGGACAAAGAAGCACATGAAATTGAATCAATGTTAAAACAAAGATTAGGTTGCGATGAGATGACTTCCATATATTACGGAAAAGACGAAACAGGAAAACAAACCGTCACAGTTCGGAGAAACGATTTGTATGCTGCTGTTGATTTGGGTTACCATAATGACGAATCAAGAAAAGAAAGCGCGGTAATAAATGGCGAATATATAAAAGGAGTGAGAATTCATCTTGTGCGTTATTACGGCCCAAAAGAATCCCGAGAGGCATTTTCATATCTGTTTGAAGCCGATGAAGCGAAGTTTACGGAAGCGCTTGATTTTTATGCTTTATGTTATTCTGCGGTAATGAATGCGCTATGCGCTATAAAAAAAGCGCCCGTTCCGGATAAAGAAATTGTTCTTCAAGGAGAGAAAGCACTATAAATTTTTTGATATAATCTTCCCATATGAAAAAATTTATTTTGGATAAAACCAATGTCCAAGAATTGGTAATGGAAAATAAATACAACGTCAATCCGGAAACCCAATATATCAGCCGGTGCATTGACGGACGGTATGAAAATGCAGACGATCTTCCGGCGCTTGCGATTGCAGGGGCGGATGCGGGCGAGCTTGCGCTTATTTTTGCAACTGCAAACGCATTCGGACTGGAAATTGACAAAGAAAAAGCCTATGCGGCGCTTGTACAGATTGTTGGAGGAGTAAAAAATCTCCGCTGCCATACGGATCATCATGCAGAGCACGGTGTTATATTCGGCGGGTGCGGACATATGAAGCAGATGGGATTGACGCTTGGCGATTATTTCCTGACACAAGAACAGCTTGACTTTGTTAAGAAAAAATTTGAAGATGCACTGCAGCACGGCGCGCAGGAAACCATGCTGCACGGCGAACACCTGGAAGGCGCAGTACTCATGGTAAAAGGAAATTATGGTGTATATCCGAATTATATATTTGAGGCAAGCTTGAGGAAAAAAATCGGTCAGGTTTTTGTCCATCACCAGACATTGGTTGATAAACGCCACAAAGAACTGTCAAAAATCTTATTTGAAAAAAAGGCAATTGTTCTTCCCAAAGGATGTGATGAAGAATACTTATATCAGATCATTTCTGAAAAAAGCGAGGAACATCTTCTGGAAACCGCAAAACGCCTGGCAAAGGGATTGCCGATATTTTCAGTCGTATTTGATAATGGGGGAGGATTTGAAATAACAGAAATGGGAAACATATGATTATAGGACCAAAAATACTATTAAAACTTGTGAAAGAGAAAAAACTCGTTGAGGGATTGGCGCAGCGTGAATTGACCAATCCCGAAGGAGCGGGCTTTGATCTGCGTCTGGGAGAGGTCTATGCGATTTCGGGCAAAGCATTCCTAGGGGTACATGAAAGAGAAACTCCAACAGTCAAAATCCTGGCGCAGTACAAAGAAGGAAAAAGTACCAGATTTATTATAAAACCAGGTGAATTTTATCTTGTGGCAACGATGGAGTCGGTCAATACTCCGGAAAATATCACGATAAATTTCAAGCCGCGCACCACGACATTCCGGAGCGGATTATTTCTGCGGACCGGCAATGTCGCGCCCGGATACAAAGGCAAATTGACATTTGCCGTAACAAACGAAGGCCCGATTGCGGTAACATTGGAGATGGGATGCCGGTTTGTCCATGCTCAGTTTGCATGGGTTGACGGCGGAGGATCCCTGTACCGCGGCCAATGGCAGGGAGGGAGAGTGACAACGAGGAAGAGGGAGAAACAAGTATAAAATAAAATATAAAATATAAAAATGAAAAATGACAAAGAAAAATTTAAAAAAGAATTTAAAAAAAGATTATACGAATTTATTTTGAACTTAATATCTTTTACCGATCTTTTGGATTATAGAGATACAACATGTAAAGTTGTTAAAGAGCAACTTATTGATAGCGGAACAGGAATTCTCTCTAATTATTTGGAAGCGCAGGTTTCAAGTTCAAAAAAAGATTTTACTAACTATTTCCATCACTGTTTAAAATGTTGTAATGAAAGTAAGATGTGGATTGCATTATTAAGAGATACAAAAAAAGCAGATTATAATAAGGCAAATAGACTATTACATGAACTTAATGAAATTTCAAATATTTTTGGTTCAAGCCTTTTAACTTTAAAGAATAAAAATTAGATTTTTACATTTGTCTATGTCGTTTTTATTTTTTCATTTTTAGTTTTTATTTTGTCATGCATCATTCCGAATATCAATATCTTGATCTTTTGAAAGACGTCATGGAGCATGGCGTGGATAAAAAGGTATTCGGCGCGCAAACGTATATAAAAAGTGTTTTCGGACGGCAGATACGTTTTGATCTTTCGCAGGGATTTCCCCTTCTTACGACAAAAAAAGTATTTCTGAAAGGCGTTATATATGAGTTGTTGTGGTTTCTTCGCGGGGATTCCAATATCAAATACTTGGTTGACAATAATGTGCATATCTGGGATGAGTGGGCTTTTAAAAAGTATAAAGAAGAAAGTATAAAGTATAAAGAGTTAAAAAAAATGGATCAGGAGGAGTTTATAGAAAAGATTAAGCAAGATAACGAGTTTGCAAAGAAGTGGGGGGATCTGGGAAATGTGTATGGCGTGCAGTGGAGAAAATGGAAAACAAGCGACGGAAGAACAATAGATCAGATAGGGTGGATTATTGAAAAACTTAAAAAAACACCGCATAGAAAACATCTTGTTGTGTCGGCATGGAATCCGGAGTTTATTTACGAGATGGCATTGCCGGGCAAATCCATGGCGCTTCCGCCGTGCCATACGCTGTTTCATTTCAATATTGCCAACGGGAAGTTGTCTTTGCAACTGTACCAGAGAAGCGCCGATTTGTTTTTGGGGGTTCCTTTTAATATCGCAAGCTACTCGCTTCTTCTTATGATGGTTGCGCAGGTTGCAGGTCTGGGGCTTGGGGACTTTGTACATACGTTCGGCGACGTGCATATCTACAGCAATCACTTTGATCAGGTGAGGGAGCAATTGAAGCGCGAACCGCGTCCGTTCCCCGCGATGAAACTGAATCCTGCAATAAAAGAAATTGACGGTTTCTCCTATGAAGACTTCCTGTTGGAAAATTACAATCCCCATCCGGTGATCAAAGGAGAAGTGACAGTGGTTGGAGGATTTTAATTAAGTTCAAAGTTTAAAGTTCAAAGTTCCCCACTTCGTCAAGACTTCGCGGGGCAGGCAAAGTTGTTATGAAGAAGAAATATAAAGCATTAATAATGGATGTTGACGGGACGTTGGTTGTGAATAAGCGAAGCGGAATGCCTTCGCAGGCGGTCAAAGAAGCGGTGCGAAAGGCAGGGGAGATTCTTCATGTCGGTGTTGCAACAGGACGGCCTCTTTCTGTTGTGGAAGAAGTTGCGCATGACCTTGTATTGAGCGGGCCATCAATTGTTGCGGGTGGAGCACAGGTTGTTGATATGGTGTCCCGCACTGTTGTATGGGAGCGTCCGATGGAACATAAAGACGTATTGGAAATCTGTAAGATTTTTTCCAGACACTCGGACAGAATATTGATAAATGATAATAATGCGGATCATTATTATTCTCCTTCATACCGACCGAAGAAACCGCTGCAAATTGGGATTATGGGCATTGACCATGCAAAAGCCGATGCAATCATTCATGAAATAAAACATATTCCATCTATCACCTATCACAAAATTCTTTCCTGGACAACCGGAGCAATAGTTCTTGATGTGAATCATGCGTACGCAACAAAACAGCACGGGATTTTTGAGGTTGCAAAGATCTTGGGTATTGAGACGCATGAAATCATAGGAGTGGGAGACGGCTACAATGATTTTCCTCTGCTTATGGCATGCGGGCTCAAAGTGGCGATGGGAAATGCGGTAGAAGAAATAAAAGCAATAGCCGATTATGTTGCTCCAAGCGTGGAGGAGGACGGGGTGGCGGAGGTGATTGAGAAATTTGTATTAAAATAGAATCCAAATATATGAATACAAAAATAAACATAATCGTTGCTCTTGCAGAAAAAAACCGCGCAATCGGAAAGGATAATAAACTGCTGTGGCATATCCCCGAAGATCTGAGGCGCTTTAAGGAAATTACGTTTGGGCATCCGGTCGTCATGGGAAGAAAAACATTTGAGTCTATCGGCAGGCTTCTTCCCGGCAGATTGAATATTATTGTAACGCGCGACAAAACGTATACCATTGACGCTTCTATAATTCACGTCAATGGAGCGGTGAAAATCTGCCATTCTCTTGATGAGGCTTTGGAATATGCCGGAAAAAATAAAGAACTGTTTATTATCGGCGGAGGGGAAATTTTCCGCCAGGCAATGCCGATTGCGGACAAATTATATCTGACGCTTGTTACGGGAGACTTTGAAGGCGATGCTTTTTTCCCCGATTATTCGGAATTTACAAAAGTAGTGTCTGAAAAGAAAAGCGAGGGGAATGGGTATATCTATAGATTTGTAGAATTGATGCGATGAAATTTTTCAAAAATAACTATCAGTCAAAAAAATCAAAGGCAAGGGTGGGGGAAATTCATACGGATCATGGAGTGATTCAGACCCCTTCGTTTGTGCCGGTTGCAACAAAAGGAACACTCAAAACTCTTACTCCGCAACATATTGCAGATATCGGTATACAGGCCGCATTTGTGAACACCTATCACCTTGTAACACATCCGGGAGTTGATGTCATTGAAAAAGCAGGGGGAATACATAATTTTTCCCGGATGCATATTCCTCTGATGTCTGATTCCGGAGGATTTCAGGTTTTTTCGTTAAGAAATGCGGATGTTCGGGGCGAAGAAAATCCAATTATGGTAAAAATATCGGATGACGGGGTGCGGTTTCGTTCTACATTTGACGGTGCTCTTTTGGAATTTACGCCGGAGAAATCCATGGAATACCAGGGAAAAATAGGAGCGGATATTGTCATGGCATTTGATGAATGTACCTATTATCCTGCAACGCATGAATATGCGAAAAAGGCGATGAAGAGGACGCATGAATGGTTAAAAAAATGTATTCATTTTAAAGCTCAACATCGAAATTTTTTGTCTCCAGTGGGACCCCCGGTCAAGCCGGCTTCCCAAGTCGCAAAAAATTTGATGTTTTCGCTTTCACCTACAGTTAATCAATCCCTATATGGAATTATTCAGGGCGGGGGGTATGAGGATCTGCGGAAGGAGTCGGCGGAGTTTGTTGTTTCGCAGAATACCGACGGGGTGGCAATCGGGGGAGTGTCGGTTGGCGAGACGAAAAAAGACATGAGGGAGCAGGTAACATGGGTTGCTCCGTATCTTCCGACCGACCGACCGGTGCATCTTCTTGGTATCGGGCAGATTGATGATATTGCGGATTTGGTAGGGCATGGGATTGATACGTTTGATTGTGTGGAGCCGACTCGTATTGCAAGAGGCGGAAGAATCTATAATTCGCAACAGATTCTGTCACGTCTTTCCTTCCTCCCGCTAAGCGGGACTGTCGGGATCTCTTCCAGCCGTGCCACCTGTTGCGAGGTTGATATAAATAAAACCATATATACATCCGATTTGAGTCCGGTTGATGAGGGGTGTGAATGCTTGGTGTGCGGGAAATTTACAAAAGCTTACCTGCATCATCTTTTCAAGCAAAAAGAAATTCTCGGGTATACTCTGGCAACATATCATAATTTGTTTGTTATGGAAAAAGTATTCTCTATAATAAGGAAAATGATTCGGGAGGATTTATTATAATATAATCGGTTTATCAATTCTCCCGCTTGATGGGAGAATCCAGACTGGATCCCCGCTTTCGCGGGGATGACAAAGAAATTTGGATTTTATTTTATGACCCGTATAGCAAAAGCGCGTGAGGCATACTTTGAAAAAAATATAGAGCATATCAGGCAAACGCATACAAAAGATGCGGTAGAGCATGATATTAATCATCACGAGGCGCATATTTCGGGCTTTAATCTGCCGGAGATTATCTTAGGCGGACAGGATGGATTGGTCAATGTGCTCGGCGTTATTCTCGGCGTTGCCGCGGCAACCGCATCGGCAAAGATTGTCATTGTTGCGGGATTGGCTGCGACGTTTGCCGAAAGCATCTCCATGGCTGCGGTCGCCTATACGTCAAAACTTGCGGAAGCAGACTACTATCAATCCGAATATGAACGGGAAAAATGGGAGATAGACCATGTTCCCGAGGGGGAAAAGGAGGAGGTGCGCGCGCTGTATGCAACGTATGGATTCAAAGGAAAAATACTTGACGATGTGGTGAATACGATTACCGGCAATAAAAAGATCTGGCTCAAAGTCATGATGGAGCAGGAGCTGAAACTTGAGCCGATTTCAAGAAAAGACGCGCTTCCTGCGGGAATAATTGTTGGAATATCCGCCCTTATCGGTTCTTTTATTCCGCTTATGCCGTTTTTCTTCCTGCCGATACAATCTGCCATGTGGGTATCTCTTATCGCTTCCGCGCTCACTTTATTTTTTGTCGGATACTACAAGGCAAAGAAAACCCTCGGGAGGGATCTTATGAAGCAGGGGATGGAAATGACCGTTATCGGCATGGCTTCCGCTTTTGTCGGGTATCTGGTGGGGAGTGTGTTTAAGGTGTGAGATTAATCTCGCGGAGGAACGAATGGAATAATTGCAATCGGTTCACGATTAGGACCGACAATCATCGGAATACACAGAATATTGCCATTGTAAACATATTCACTATTAGGATCTTCCGTATTATATATTTTCTTCATGGCTTCTGTTAAGTGGGCAAAAGCAGTAGTAAAACCTGTAGGGATATGGGAATTTTGACTAAGAATAAATTCTGCACTTTCTTTGAAACCCATACTTCCCCAAGTAAGATGCAGCTGTTTCCAGTCTATATTCCCGATTGCCTGTAAGTGATCTTCAGTTAGAGGCTCTCGTATGCGCGATTGGATAATAAACGAAACAGGATCTTCGGAATTTCCTCGCGCTTCTTTTCTAATTCTATTAGTTCTAATAATTGAAGAAGCAAGAATAGCTTCGGATAAAGGATTTGGTTGGTCTCTGTAAATAGTAAGAGCTTCGGTATTGAAAGGAGCGTGTTCTTCTCCTGCAAGTGCTACGATAACATTCTCATTATGTGTTCCATACGGATATTTTTCCACATGAGGTGGATTATGAAGCCATGCATGAAAAGCGTTAGCAAGAAGAAGTCTTGCTCTGATCTTGATATCGCCTCCATTTTTATCAAAATTTGGGAATACATTTGATAGATATGTTTCTACAATAGGGAGCGCTTCGTTTCTCATATCCATAAGGTGTTCCCAAAAATTCTTGGCAGAATATGCGTAATTATGAACCCAATCTATGGAAATTTGATTTCTTTCAAAAATTTCTTTCAAAGGTCCTTCGGCTAATTTTTTTGACGAAGCAATAGCATTTTGTTCAATGAGATAATTAACTGCGCTTTCAGTAAATCCACCCGACACATTTGCAAATTGCAAAATGGCATCGTCTTTTGCCAATCCCATTACCATGTAACCGTCATGAGGATCAAAACTTGTCTGAATGGTGACGACTTCTTTGGAAGGATTTATGGAAGTAATATATTTTTTAACAGCTGCCGCAATCATTTTTTTATATTTAACATCTTCCAATCGTCCTTCGTCGGCAGGCTTCGCTCCTTTTTTAAGACGTTCTTCCTCCCCACGTGCCGCACAGCTAACATGACTATCGTATATTTCAACAATAGTGTTATATTCGCCATCTTTTGTTACCAAATTTCTTATTTCTTGTGCGTATTTTGAGCGGGGATTCAATTTTAATGATTTTCCTCCATCAATTCTCATAAATCCAGTAGGTTTTCCTCCCGCATGATTTATTGCACCTCCGAATCTTCCCGGTATACCTGCGATAAATATTTTTTTTGTTCTTCTATCCATACAGAGATTCCAGCCTAAAAATACTTTTCCTCCGGTGGCTTCATCAAAGTATTGTCCTGCTAGTTTACTTGCTTCTTTTACCTCTGGAGTTTGAAGTTCTAACGCTCTTTTTGTTCGTTCGTCCATATATGTTGTTATGAGAGCTTCCT
>CAYSLG010000017.1:0-15456 GCA_964431935.1 uncultured Gammaproteobacteria bacterium | reverse complement strand
CCTTTACTCCATAGGAGGTAATACTTGTTCCTGCCGGTATGGTTGATGCTATATCCATTAATGCTCCGGGTGCTGTTGTTCCTATTCCTACATTGCCGCTTTGTGTGAGGATAAATTTTGTCACTCCCGAACTTGATGCGGCAAAAATATTCTGATCTTCATACTGATCAAAAATAGCAAGAGCTTTACCAAGAGGAGAAAGACCCGTATTATTAATTTCAAATTTGGCAACAGGAGAAGCTGTACCGATTCCTACTTGATCTGTTGCGGTTGTAAGTCTTAAAACAGTTCCATCATCTGTCCATCCGTCAACAGAGGTATTGGTTGACCACGTTAAAGTTCCGCTTCCGTCGTTTGTTAAGACTGTAGCAGCTGCATTATGAGTAGTTGGCCATGAATAGGTGAGCCCTCTTATTTTTATAATATTACCCGCAGTATTTACCTGAAATTTATTATCTCCTACAACAAATGTTGATTCGGGACTTTCTGTGCCAATTCCTATATTTCCATTGTTGTCATATATTGCGCTATTTCCAATAGTACTGGAGCTATTAAATTTAGATATATAGTTAGTTGTTCCTGAAACAGAAGAACTGTCAAGAATAGCGTTGCCATTTTTGTAAATATTTTGCGCATAAAGATTTGCGTACTGATTTGAAGTAGAAGTTCCAAGGCTATAATTATTTGCTGACGTGGGATTTAATGAAGTAGAAATTCCTGCAATATTATTAAGATATCTTGAAGCGTCAATTACAGTGGTTCCATTCATTTGAAGAACGGTTGAGGATCCATTCACATTTACTACATTACTTGATGTTGTTATGTACGAAGAGGTTATGGTGCCAATATTATTTACATTTCGCGAACTGTCAACAATAGTTGTTCCTGAAATAGCGACCGCTCCATTTACATCAAGTTTTTGTGAGGGTGCGGTAGTCCCAATTCCCACATTTCCCGAAGACTTTAACACGGTTAATGCATTTATACTATTATCCGCATCGCGGACAGTTAAACTTCCTGCAGGTCCATATGTTGCACTAGAGCCATTTGAATACAGTATCCATTCTATGCCGCCGCTGGATGTATTATCAATATTTACCCCTGTCCCATTGCTGCTTGACCCGCGAACAAGAAGAGGAACAGTATTGGAGTCTTCAATATGAACTTTGTTAGCAGCTCCGGTAGATCCAATCCCTACATTTCCTCCGTTCGTTATTATTATTCTATCTATATCTGCGGTTTTTAATTTTATCTGACCGCTTTCAGATGCATTCAACGTAATATCTCCACTTCCTGCCGATTGTACTGTAAGCGCTTTGGCGCTTGATATCGTGAAAGTACCGCTTGTTTGCGTTGATCTGATGCCAGGGGTATCGGCGGCGATAAGCATATTGCCGTTTTGATTGATAAACGGTATGGTAAGTGCTTTTGTTCCTGGAGGAAAGCCCTGAAGAGTTTCTGAATTTATCGCATATCCTGTATTGGTAATTGCTTGTCGTGGCGACATCTCATTGTCAGACCCGACAGTTACTCCTAAATATATATTGGAATTTTCGGTAAAGACAGAGTTGTCAATTTCCGATCCGCAGTCTTGCCCGATAGAGGTGGAAAAGATACCGTTTTGATCAGGTAGGATAGAACAAATACCTGTTGAATAGAGAGAGTCGCCTCCGGAAGAGGTGTTATATAGTCTAAACTGAACGTCTGTTGAATTTGTGATAGGATTTCCTAAAGAATCTGTGAGTCTTCCCTGAAAAGATAATGCGCGAGCTCCTCTTTTTAATTCTGTCGGGTAGGCAAATGGTGTGGTAGTTTTTTGAAAAAATTGTCTGTAAAGCCCCAATACAAAGAATATTCCAACGATTGCTAAAAAACCAAAAGTAATATACTGATGTAATCCAGTCTTAGAAAGGTTCATCTTAAAATTTTTTATATGGTTTCTTATTGTTTCCTGGGAGCTTGGACCGAAGAAGGGTTTATTTATTTTAATTCTTGGGCTTGTTTTTAATACATTGTCTCCTGATTTTGAAATATTAATAATTTTTTTCGCATGATTCTCTTTCATCCATCTTTGAGAAATACAAAATGTGCAGAATTTTCTCAAAGTAGAAAGCCTTCTGTTAATGGTTTGCGAAGGAAAGTTTTTTTCAAGAAGGTACTCTTTGTAACGTTTTATAGTTTCTTTATCTATAAGAGAAATCAGGCGAAGAGTTAGTAAAAATTCGCCTTTCTCAATCTCCTTGTCTTTGTTTTTTAAACTCAAATAATTTTCTTTTGTAAAAATTTTCAACCATCCTAAAAAATGTCTGAAGTCCGAGAGATAGTTTTTGAGGGTAATGAGAGAAACTTTTTCCGCAAGAAGATACTGTTTGAAAACGAATTCTATGTTAATTTGGTTAGTCATGTAATTTTGAGCTTAAATACATGTAAGAAATTATACAAATTATACGGGTGCCCATTACACATAATAAAACAATAATAATAACTGTGTCAAGAGCTATTTTGTGGATATTTTGATACGGTTGTTTAGCTTTATGGGTATGGAGAGCTGGAGTATTTTGCAACGGCAGATTTATCTTAGAATATTATTTAATCTTATTTAATTTAATAACCGTACATATATTTATACTATTATAATAATCCATTTTATATCATATTTCCTATAGTTATATAGTGTATAGTAGTATTATGGCGGGAAAAGAGTGGTGGAATGGTTAAAAATAGGGATTCGGCTACACTAATATAGTTTGATATATTCTGATATATATCAGAAATCAGCTCTCACGGTATTTTTTAGATATATTTTTACACGTGCGTATATGTTATATTTGAACTAATGCAAAGCCTTAAAGTTATTTATTTTTGTGTTTGGGGCTTTGAAAAGTTATACTATGAATAGTATAGTTTTGGAGGTAGTATTTTTCTTTGCTTCGGGAATTGTATTGATTATGTTCTTACAGATACATTGTTTTATTATCACATTGTTAACATTGTATAAAAAAACAGTTACACCAAATGTATATATACCATCAATGAAGCAATAGCAACACTGAAATAATGTTTTCTGTTTTTATCAAATACTCCCAGCAAATGCCAAAATTTTAATTCAATTATTCTTCTTATATAAAAGCCCTTGACAGCACTCTTGACTTTCGGTACTCTAAGTTTTAGAGTATTTTTTTATATGAATAAAACCGTTTTTCTTACCTTAATTATTTTTTTTATCCTTATATTATTTCTTGTTTTTTTCTGGTTTTATCAAGTACAGTATTTGACAAGCCGCGCCAGTAATTCAGCCGCTACTTTTTCCGTAGAAAACTCGTATCTTTTTATTTCGCCTCTGAAAGCCAAGACTGCAACGAATATAAACAACACATTAAATACGGAAAAAATAAGAGTGACAGTTTTTGCATTAAACAGTCAGGGATTGGGTGTCATCGGGAAAAGGGTGGAGTTGGTAAACAATGTAGGTTTGCAGGTTGATACGATACAGCCGTTGACCGATGAGTTTGGTAAGGCATATTTTGATGTTTCTTCAGCGCAGTCAGGGGATTTTTATCTTGAAGTAAAGATAGGAGATCAAAGCTTAAAAGAAAAGGTCCGCCTCTCATTTTATTGAAAAAAGAGATCATTCCTCTTTTTTTTTCAAAATACGTTTTTTCATGATCTCCAAGGGATATTCTTTTTTATGTGCTGCGGGATGTTTTTTCAATGTATTCAGTCTGTTTATTGCGACAATACGGGTTAGGAAATATCTGCGAAGCATATATATTCCGAACAATACAATTTGCAGTAAAATAACAAGTTCAAAAAGATGGCGCTGTAAAAATGAGAAAAACATAAGAATCATTCGTATGACCGCCAGCCACAAGGGAAGAACTCTGAAATAAAGCACAAGGCTTTGGGGAGAAATATCTTCACCATATTTTGTGCGGGTGAACATGCGGTATGATTTTGCAGATGATGAAGGAAGCGATACGGAAAAATTACCTTTTTCGTCCGAGCGTACCGATAGACCGGGAAGAGAAAAAGCCTCAACGGATCGTATAAATTGGACAGTAAATATTTTTGTTAACAAATCCGCAAGACCTGCTTTATCATCAGTAAAGACAGAAAGATTCACGTCAGTATTTGGTATAGTTTGTCCTGATAGAACAACCTGATCTCCGATGATATAGGTGTCCTTATCTAAGGAGACGGTCGGAGGAAGAATAACCGGTCCTATTGTGACTTGTTCATCAGTGGGAAACGGAGGGATACAGACGGGTTTTGTTATCCGGCCAAACTGGTCTTGACTGGAAAAACATGTTTCCTGAGGAGAAAAAGGAGAAATTTTATCTTTGAATTCAAAAAATCCTTCATTATCGGCGGTTGCTTCATAATGAAGTCCGATACCATCCATACTTATAAGAGCAAGGGGAGAAGAGTATCCGTAGAGTGTAAAGTTTTTTCCGCCGACTGTTGCGGATATTTGCACACCGGCTTTTTCTGTTTTTTCTCCGTGCGCCTGTGGGGGAGTGTTAAGAATAAAAAAAGAAAGACATATGCATAACACGGTAAACAACCATGACTTTTTCATTATAATCATGGTAATTTAATATATAAAACAAGTCAAGTATCTAATTTTTTTAATTCCTCTTGACATAAAAAAACTCGTCTGTTACAGTGTTAATTGATATGGGTATTAAAGAAAGGCGGACGAAAATTTTACTTTCACTTATTCTTCTTTCAAATTTCTCTCAAAACGGACAAATACAAGGCTTTTCTCCAGTATTTTTTGATGAAAAAGTACAGACGTTATTTGATTTCTCGCTGAACCAAAAAACCCGCGGTACAATTTCCGGAATGGTGAGAGAAAGTTTTATAGAAAAATTTCAAAATACGGAAAACCAGTATTCTTTGACGGAAAAAGGTTTTTACTCGCTATGCTTAGAATTCCCCTTTTTTCGGTACTTAAAAGATTCCTGGGATGGCAAATGGAGAATTATTTCTTACGAAATACCCGAATCAAAGCGGGAAATCCGCGATCGTTTGCGACGCGAGATGCAGGGATGGGGATTGGGTCCATGGCACAGGTCATTCTGGATTACTCCTCACCCGATTATTCCTGTACTGAAAGATTTGGTTTCACAAAAAGAAGAGGAGAAATATATACAGACGTTTGAAGCAAAGCATTCTTTTGGCGATCGCACTATTTTAATAGAAAAAGTGTGGTTCAAGTCAAAACTTGACGGGAAGTACAGGGAGCTTTTTAAACAATGGCATGAAATTTTAGCAAAAGAAGGAGAAAAATCGCAGAAACTAAAAAAAGTAATAAATGCGTATATTGATGTACTCCGAAGCGACCCCGGCTTGCCAAAAGAGCTTGTTGGCGAACAGTGGATTGGTTTTGAAGCATACAATATTTTTAAAGAGGTAAAATCTATTTTGTTAGCTTGATTTCTATATTTCCTTCTTCATCAGTTCTTCTTACGTTGATTCCTAAGGCTTGCAGTGAGTCTAAAACCTCTTTTGAAGGATGTCCGTATTGATTTCTTTTTCCGACGCTTATCACAGCAAGGGACGGGTTTGCTAATTTTAAAAAATTAAGAGATAGACTGTTTTTTGAGCCATGATGGGGAATTTTTATGATATTTGATGTTATATTCGCTTCTTTCGTTAATTTACTTAATACGACAGAAGGGGCATCGCCGGTAAACAGTGCGCTCAATCCGTTTTCCTGAAAACGGACAATAAGGGAGTAATAATTGTCATCCTGTTTTTTGAGAGTAGGGATGTCTTGCGGAGGCCATAGAAATTCAAATGAATCGTTTAGAACCGTAATAACAGTCCCTTGTCTTGGATTGCACAGGGGAATTTTTCCTTTGCGGATTAATACGTGCAAGTCTTGGAACGTCTTACTGGTGTTTTCAAGAGGGTTGACGCATATATTTTCAACCGCATATCTGTTTAGGATAAATAACATTCCTCCGATATGGTCTTTTTGTCCATGAGAAAGAATGACAAGCTCAATTGTACGGTCAAAAAACGGCATATATGTTCCCAGGCAGTCAAGTATTTTTCGGTCAGGACCGGCATCAATAAGCACATCAACCTTATTTTTGATTCTCATATATGTGCCGTCTCCCTGTCCGACATCACAGAATACAATTTTTGTGCGGGGATCAAAGACGGACGCGATATAAAGGCAGAAAATTATAAATAACGCAAATAACAGGGTTTTAAGAAGATTTTTTAGGGATATGGGGGATTCATACATATAATTTCAATTAAAAAGCCATATATCCGAATGGAGTTTTTGAGAGTAATTTAATCACGAAAATCATATAACTCAACAATCCATAACATATATATGCAGGAGCAACCCCGAGTACAAAATGGATTTTCCCGAGAACAGAGGCAAGAAACCCAAAGACCATAAGAGGGCCTATCAGGAAAGCAACGAGAATGTTTGACAGCGGCGCGATAAGAGAGATCTGCTTAAACCAGAAAAAAATAAGAGGAGCGGTAAAGATTTGGGCTGCAAGAGAAGGTTTGAGCTCTTTCCATATAGAGGATTGCATGTTTCCAAAAAAACCGCGTTCTTTTTTCCGTTCGTGAATAGTGCCAAAGAGAATAATTCCCAAGCTTGCCCCGTATGACAATTGCAGAGAAATCGTCCCGATCCATTCGGATTTGAATAATGCAATGAGAACAAACGATATAAAGAGAGAATATAACGCGGCTGACTTTCTTCCATATAAAACAGCAACGAGCGTGATAATGCTCATTATTGATGCTCGTATAATTGGGGCTTCTGCTCCGACAAATATGGTAAATAAAATAATGATTAGTATATTTATCAATATAGACATTGGTCTGCTAAGACTCTTAGTAAGAGAACCGATTATGCTTGAAAGTATTGTAATATTTGTTCCGGAAAGTACGACAAGGTGCAGCAGGCCAACGTGCTTGACTTCTTCATAAAAAATCTTGCTTGTTTTTAGATTTTCGCCAAACAAAATACCATTTAATAGTGAGGCGTGCGGCTCCGGAAGATATGAATTCAGTACGGAAGTGAAGCTTTCGGGAGAGACCATATTAATATGCCGTTATCTCACTCCTAATTTTTTCAAACACTCCTTTATTAACTATTTTTTTGTCTACTAAATCATTAGTACTTTTATACGGGCGGTTTTTGATAATTTTTTCTGCGGTTATTGTGCCAATGCCGGGAAGTTCTTGGAGTTCTTCCGAGGTGGCGGTGTTTATGTTAAGCACCTTGCTGTTTTGGGCTTTTTGCGGGATGTAAGACGGTTTCGCTTGCGGTTGAAGATAAGCAAGCGTTCGTTGCGGTTCGGCGAATATCCCGCCGTATATTTCCCACGAATACGGAATATATATTTTTTCCTGGTCACTTAAGAACCTCGCAAAATTAAAATTGCGGGCAACAAAGTTTTTATCGGCGCCATACGATAATCCTCCTCCCAACTCCAGTGCATCTTTTAGCCTTGCTCCCGGCGTTACTTCGTATACGCCGGGTTTTTGAACAGCTCCGGCAATATCAATAAACAATTTCTCATCGTTATATCTTTTTACCGTTGGTTCTGTGATTAAAATTTCAGATTTTGATTCGGAAAGGTTCTGTCCGGATAAAAATAAGAAAAAGGAAATAAGAGCGATAAAAAACGATGCGGATACAAAAATAATCTCAATTTTATACTTTTGAAAGAGGGGAGAAAAAGAAGATACAGATCCTTGAAGGCTCATGATATAGCATCATAGGGAGAAAATATATTTTTACAATGGACTATATGCTACAGAAATGATGATTTGGGTTATTTTGACAATTAAAAAATTAGATTATTACGGTCAACTGCGCTGAGCATTGCTTCATTGTTGTATTGATGGTTCAAAAACGGAGTCAGTTAAGAAGATATATACTACTAGAGAGTATAGGTATATTATGCTTATTTCATTCTTTTTAAAAGAACGGCAATCATAATAAGCGGTAGAATTACAATAAGGCTTACTTTAAAAGGGAATGCAAAAAAAGAAATTGATGAGGATTGTGTTTGCGATACATCCCCAAAAGAAATATGTGCAGTAACAGTTTGTTTGCCCAGATACCATCCGGCAAGCTTTATATCATCGGAGGTCAGCGTCCTTTGTGATTGCGCCAAGATGTTTTGAGGAGTAAGCGTAAATATTTTTTCCCGAGCTAAAAACCCGTTTGCCGTGATTGTCCCTCGCGCTTTAATAAAATTGTTTCCTTGATTTTGCGCAACAAGAATAAGACGAATAATATCGCTGCTGTCAACAATGCGTATCTTTTTCCCAAAAAAGGGGATACGCCATCCTCCGGAAATATCAAGTTCTGCAAGAGATCCTTTTATTTCTGTTTTTTCCGTATCTGTTACCGTGATAAGAAGATTTGTTCCGATAGTTACACGTGTCTGGGAAGAAGATGTGCCGTCTGCCGCAGGCAGCGGTTGGGTTTCGGCAAGAAGCGCATAGTAGTAATCGCCATGTTGTGCAGCGCTTGTGATTTGAATTCTCAAAACAATCTGTTGTGATTTTTTTGAAGGAAAAAATACCGGATTTTCAAGCCTGATGTCTTTATTTTCCAAAGAGAATAAAATAGGCTTTTTTATATCTTTTTTTAACATAATCGCGCCATTTTTACCGTCAGGCTGGAATGGAAGAATCTTGAATTGTACAGTGCCGGGATCTCCTGCGTTTTCAAACGTATATGCAATAATTGCGGATTTTTCCGGTTTTATCAGGAGCTCAACAAGAGGAGGGGAAAGGGAGAGTATAGCCTGTTGGGCGTGCACTACGCTTAAGTTAAAAGTTGAAAGTGCAAAGTTAAAAGTTAATGCAACAAAAAAAAATTTAAGAATTTTTAATTTTATATTATGATTTTGCATTTTGAACGCTCAATTTTTAACTCAATATAATGGTGTTGCAACAAGATTTATAGTCGTCTGATAGCTCCCAACAGTTTGAGTCGGCGAAACATTTACTTTAAACGTCATCACTCCCTGATGCTGGCTTCCTTTGCCTTGAAATAACATAATAGATACAGGACTGTTTCCTGCGGATTCGTCGGCAAACGGACGGTAATATGTATCATCAATAAAATCGGAAGGAACGCCTTGTCCTGACATATTATAACCAAATCCATATGCGGAGTTTGAATTCCATATTTTTGCCGTTGTCTGGGAACACATATGATCAGAGCCGTTGCAGAGAGTATTGAGGATGTTTTCTCCCGTTAATGTCTTGAGAGGTTTTTCTTGAGATGCGGTTATCTGATACCCAAGCGCGCTTTCAAACGTTACCCGCAAGGAGGTTGTATCGGTACTTGGCGTGTTGGGAATAAGATTTCCAAGATTTATATTTGTTTTTGACACGGTTATCTGGAACGGTAAAGTATCCCGCAAGTATTGAAATCCGAGTTTTGCAACATATCCTGCGGATTGAAACTGATTTGCGCCAACCTGGCCAATGGTGGTATTTAAGTTATAATTTTGTGAGGAAAGATTTTGAGATCCAATATTAATATTGCCGAATTGAATGCGGTATTGCGGAGAAGTCATGTCAACCGCAAAGGAAAACGGAGTATGTAATATTACGTATAAAGTAGAAAGAAAAATACTGAATACTACATACTGAATACTAGATACTTTTTTCATATTTTTCAATCAATACTTCCATCCTGTCTGCGTGGTCTTTAATATCGTGCAGATTATGTTCTCCGGTAAAATTCTCAACAGCATCCTGAATTTTTTTAATATGGCCCTTCATGACAAGTGAAAGAAACAATAATGCATCTTCTTCCAATTCTTCATTTTTCATTCTTAATTTTTCATTCTTTATATATTCCTGACCCATAAATAGGGCAAATGGTGTAAGAAGAGCAAGAGAGAACAGGGGGAGAAGCGTCTTAAAGCTTTGGTTTTCCGGAAGAGACACCATGAAAACGATAATAAGCGTGATTGTTGTGGTTATTGATATTACAGGCTGTAAAAGAAGTGAGAGAGCAAAAAGCAGGAAATAAATCAGGAAGAAAAATGGAGAATATATACCGCCCGTTGCATTTACCGTAAAGAGTACAACAAGAGTAAAAATGACCGACTCAATAAGGCGTGACACAGAATCTTTCGGGATAACAAAACGTTTGATGCAATACAAGACGATGAAAAGAAATGCGGAGATTTGCACATCATATTGAACAAAATCGGTTTTTCCAAAGGCAAAAGAAATAAGAATAGCCGCAATCAGAATAACAGAATGCATAATGTTTTTTGACATAATTTCATTATATACCCAAAATTTCTTTTTTTATTTGTTAGAATATCAGTATGAATAAACAGCCTTTCATGTCGCAAGGATTTGTTGGAGAAGTTCTGGCAGAACTAAAAAAAGTCTCTTGGCCAAAAAGAAAGGATACGATTAAATTAACCCTGATTGTTATCGGAATCTCCTTGATTATTGGCTTATACATCGGTATAATAGATGTTTTGTTGACAAAAGGACTCGAACTCCTGACAAAGATACGATAAAAATATTTCAAAAATTGTCTTATGAACTCAATTCAAATAACCGAAGAACAAAAGGAAGTTTCAAAGTCTTTGCCTGCGGCAGATGAGGCAAAATGGTATGTCATCCATACTCAAACAGGGTATGAAAATAGAGTAAAGCAAGGACTGGAACAAAGAATTAAAAGCCTTGGTGTTGAAGATAAGATTTTTGAAGTGATTATTCCAACAAGAGATATTGTTATTGTAAAAAAAGGAAAAAAATCAAATACAACAGAGAAAGTTTTTCCCGGATATGTTCTGGTGAGAATGATTTTAAACGATGACTCGTGGCTCGTTGTAAGGACGACGCAAGGCGTTACCGGATTTGTTGGAGCAGGTTTGAAGCCTACGCCGATTTCGGAAAAAGAAGTGCAGGCGATTATGAGATTTGTAAAGCAGGAACAGCCGAAATTCAAGTCAAAATTCTCCACGGGTGAAGCTGTCAAAATTATTGAAGGACCGTTTGCAGATTTTTTAGGCACGATAGATGCGATTGATGAAGAAAAGGGAAAAGTACGCGTTCTTGTTTCTATATTTGAAAGAGAAACGCCGGTTGAATTGGACTTCCTTCAAGTTGCAAAGTTATAACCTTATATGGCAAAGAAAGTAAAGACAATTATCAAACTGAATCTTCCTGCAGGAGAAGCAACACCAGCCCCTCCGGTCGGTCCGGCATTGGGTCAGCATGGCGTGCCGATCATGGAGTTTATCAAGGAATACAATGCTAAAACGGCAAAGCAAAAAGGTCAGATTATCCCCGCGGTTATTACAGTATACGAAGACAGGAGTTTTACGTTTATCACCAAGCTTCCCCCGGTTTCCGAAATGATTAAGAAAAAAATTAATCTTACCAAAGGGTCAGGAAGGCCAAATACCGAAAAAGTCGGAAAGCTGACAAAAGTACAGGTTGAGGAAATAGCAAAAGAAAAATTGCCGGATATGAATACTCACACAATTGAAGCTGCAAAAAATATCGTTGCAGGAACGGCAAGAAGTATGGGAGTGGATGTAGAATAGTTCAAAGTTTAAAGTTCAAAGTTCAAAATTATATGGGAAAAATACGGACGAGAATCATTGGTTTAGAAAATGTTGAAGAGGAGCAGAAAAAAGAACAGAAAAAACGATCTGAAGAAAAAAAGACAAAAGAAAAACCAGTAAAAAAGGAAGAGTCAACAGAAAAAAAACCTCAAGCGAAAAAAGAGAGCATAAAAAAAGAAACGGAAAAAAAACAAAAAGTCCGCTCTCACGGCAAAACATATCTTGAAGCGCAAAAACTTATTGACAGAAAAAAGAAATATACACTTCAGGAATCAATCGGATTACTCAAAAAAATAAAACGTTCTTCGTTTGATGAGACCGTAGAGCTTCATATAAATGTTGATAAAACAGGATTAAAAGGAGAAGTTCAACTTCCTCACTCTATTGGTAAAACAGTAAAAGTCGCGGTTGTTGACGATGCGGTTTTGGAAAATATTGAAAAGGGAATTATTAATTTTGATTTGCTGGTTACTCATCCTTCATTTATGCCGAGGTTGGCAAAATTCGCAAAGATTCTGGGACCGAGAGGGCTCATGCCGAATCCAAAAGCGGGAACAATCTCAACCAATCCCGGCGAAGTTGTCAAAAAATTTGAAAAAGGAATGCTGCGCTGGAAAACAGAGCCAAAATTCCCCCTTATTCATCAGATGATTGGCAAGATATCATACGAAGAAAAAACGCTTATTGAAAACGCCAAGGCATTTCTTCAGGCGGTCGGGAAAGCGCATATACAAAAAACATTTATCAAAAACGTCATGAGTCCGTCGTTGCAGATTGATATGGAGAAAGAGTTATAATCCGAATCTTCTTTTTGTTGCGGAGACGATAAGATCGGCAGCATCTTCAATATTCAGATATTTTCCTGTTCGCACAACAAGATCATAATGGTGCGCTTTTCTTACATCATGGTGAAAAAGTTTCTTATTGAATTCAATGCGCTGCAGATCTGATTCTTCTATTCGTCGCAGTGCGGTAGAGGCTGTTTTTACCTTTTCATATTCCATAATCCATTGAATTCGCTGTTCCATCTCGCAGATGATGCGCACTTTAAGCGAGTGGGGGAGGAGAAAATGAGCACCTCGTCCCATAATGATTGCGTTGCCCCGGCGACCAATTACGGAAAGAATACGGACGAGATGTTTGTAATAATTTGAAAGCGTTGGGTATCGTTTTCCAAAAAAACCGCCGACAATTTCTTCAAGCAGCGGAATATTTTGTTCGTCAATCTCTTTAATAAGTTTTTGCTCAAGACGCGTCTGTTTTGCAATTTCCTCAACAATTTCCTTGTGATACAATTTCCACGGGTTTCCTAATTTTTTTTCAACAAGGTACGCGATCGGTCTTCCTCCGGACCCTGCCTCTCGTGAAATAGTGATGATAGGAAGCTCTTTCTGTACATCTATTTTTTTAACAAAAGGATGAGCGAAAGAAGAGAAGTTAAAAACGTTTTTATTGAGAAGATTAAAAATACGCTTCATCCACGTATATTGTACAAGATTTCTTTTTCAAAAAGCAACAGATTTTGTCCATATATTTGTATATAATAATATTCTATGCCTACGATTGACTACAGTGGCGAATTTTGGAATTATCTTCACCAAAGCCAAAAAGATCTTATCCGCGAAGGGAAGTTTCTTCTAAGCGACGTGGCAACCCATGAGGTATATCAATTTAAAGATTACTCATTTGTTGTATTTCCGTTTGCAAAAGCATACGAAGGTTTTTTAAAACAGATATTTTTTGATTCCGGTTTGATTTCACGGCTTGACTATATATCGGATCATATTCGCTTGGGCAAACTTCTGTCTCCCCATTTGGTAAGACGGCTTGGAGAGCGTTCGCTCTTTGGAAAAATAAGGAGTCAATATAACGAAGAGCTTGCCAGTACACTATGGACTACCTGGAAAAAAGGCCGGAACGAAGTTTTTCATTATTTTCCGCACAATATCAGAGCGACAAATTTTGAAGAGGCGAAAAATCTTATAAAACAGATCCTTACGGCAATGGAAGAAACGTATAAAACATTAAAACCAAATTTCAAATTGTAATAAAAATGCACAAAGGTATTACTTCCCATAAAGCTCAACAACTGCAAAAAAAATATGGATTGAACATCATAACAGAGCAAAAGAAAAAGCCTTTTTTAATAAAATTATTTGAACAATTCAATAATTTTCTTATAATTCTTTTATTGCTTGCGGCAGGTTTTTCTTTTTTTGTCGGTGAGACTATTGACGGATCTCTTATCCTGGCAATTGTGATGCTTAACGCATTTTTTGGATTATACCAAGAATCCAAAGCAGAAGAAGCGATTCAAGCATTAAAAAAAATGACCATTTCAAAGGTGCGGATCATTCGGGATGATAAAGAACAAGAGATAGAAAGTAAATTTTTAGTTCCGGGAGACGTGGTTTTTATTGAAGAAGGTATAAAAATTCCTGCAGACGGTATTGTGGTTGATCCTCTGAACCTTGAAATTAATGAGGCGGCATTGACCGGGGAATCATTAGCGATAGCAAAAAATAAGGAGGATGAGGTATATATGGGTACAATTGTTGCAAAAGGAAGAGGGTATATTTCCATCACGAAAACCGGAATGAAGACAAAATTTGGAGAAATCGCCGCTCATTTATCTCAAATAGAAACATCAAAAACGCCGCTTCAGAAAAAACTTGAAGAAAATTCGCGAAAAATAGGATTGATTGGTATTGCCGCATCATTTGCAGTATTTTCTCTTTCATTATGGCAGGATATGGGATATTTTTCCTCGTTTTTACTTGCGGTGTCTCTTGCCGTTGCCGTTGTGCCGGAAGGTTTGCCTGCAGTCATGACGATTATTCTTTCATTGGGTATGAAGCGTATGGCAAAAAAAAATTCAATCATACGGAGGCTTTCTGCAATTGAGGCGTTGGGGAGTATTACGCTCATCGCAACAGATAAAACCGGAACGCTTACTACGAACAAAATGCAAGTAAAGGAAATTTATGTTGATGCAAAAGAGTATTCATATGAAAAGCCCCCCTCTTTGTCAAATAATCCTTTTTCAAAAATGGTATTGAATGGGGTGCTCTGTTCTACGGCTTCTTTAGTATATATTCACGATCAAAACACGTATGACGTGCTTGGAGATCCAACAGAAGGGGCGCTTCTTTTTCTTGCCCAAAAAGTCGGATTGATGCCGGATATGGTACGGGAACAATGGAGGTTGGTTGATGAACAGCCCTTTGACAGTGTTACGAAAATAATGACGGTTACTGTAAAAAACGACAAAGAGCAAATGCTTTTTAGCAAAGGAGCTCCGGAGTCAATATTTGAGCGGTCTGATACGATACTTATCGGAGAGAAAAAAGAGCCATTTACCCAACAAAAGAAAATAAATATGCGAAAAGTCCTTGACAATTGGGCCAGGAGAGGATTGCGGGTATTGGCTTTTTCATATGACGGCATGTTTTTAGGAATGGTTGGGATTCATGACCCGCCTCGTCCCGAAGTGGTACATGCAGTACAGCGGACCCACGAAGCCGGTATTAAAACGGTCATGATAACAGGAGACAATGAGAAAACAGCAGAAGCAATAGGAATTTCAACAGGCCTCATGCAAAAAGGAGACGAAATTCTTACCGGAAAACAGCTTGAAGAATATTCTGACGCTGAATTACTCCATATTCTTCCGAGAGTAAAAATTTTTGCTCGCACAACACCGTTTCATAAATCACGCATCGTGCGGCTATACCAGCAGCTTGGAGAAGTGGTTGCAGTAACAGGAGACGGGGTGAACGATGCAATCGCCCTTAAACAATCTGACGTCGGCATTGCTATGGGTACAGGCACGGATGTAGCCATCGAATCAGCC
>CAYSLG010000016.1:11628-15605 GCA_964431935.1 uncultured Gammaproteobacteria bacterium | reverse complement strand
GAGCAAGTGTTTCGTAAACACTAGGTCGTGGGTTCGATTCCCGCCATCGGCTCATGTCAAGACTGCAAACACACAAAAACAAACAATTCATGACCAAGCTGGTTATCTACGTATTTCTGCTTCTTGCGGTATTGTATCTCATGTTTACGCTTGGATTCAAACTGCTTATCAACAGCTCGCTTTTTATAAGTAATCTGTTTTCCAAAAACCAGAAAACCGTAGAACAGGTCAAAAAAGATGACGACTTTTTTGAATCGTTAAAAATTGACGACGTACCAACCGCAACAAGCAGTTCATCCATTATTATTTCCGGCACAAGCCTTAATTTTGATATTCTTGAATTTTATCTGAATGATGAAAAAATTAAAGAAACTCAAACCGTATCGTCAGGAACGTTTTCAGAAATAATTGAATCTTTGGAAAAAGGCAACAACACAATCTATGTCATCGCAAAAAAAACCGATTCGGATAAAGAAAAACAATCTTCCGAATACACCGTCTCCTATACAACGGAAAAACCAAAACTGGAAATTACAGGACCTGCAGACGGTACAAAAACATCAAAAGAAGACATAACAATTTCGGGGGAAACAGACAAAAACGTCAGCATATCCGTCAACGGAATGCCGGCGGTTGTTGATGCGGTAGGACAATTCAAACTATCACTTCGATTGAAAGAAGGAGAAAACAACATTGAAGTAAACGCTCAAAATTCTGCCGGCAACACCGAAACAAAAACACTCAAAGTCACCTACCAGAAAGATTAGCTCCCTCAAAAATCAAAAGCAGAAAAAAATACCACAACGCAAAAGGATGAAGCAGTATATTGTCGCTTAGCGACAGCAAAGCAAGAAACACAATATACCATCGTGCAGTGCTATTTATGCGGGAAAATTCAAACAAACTCATGCCGTATAATAATAATCCGATGACGCCTGATGAAACAAGAATGATAAGAAATGACGAATGAAACGACGCACCCGCATGGTTTGTTTCAACCTCCTTCGGACTGATAAAATTAAATCGTTCTTTTACATATCGTATTCTGTTGTACCCGTATCCGAAAATAGGCTGTGTTTTCCATATCGCAACTGCTTTTTGGTAATCGTCAGCGCGGGAAACGATGGAGAAAGTCCGCATCAGATTGACTCCTTCCCCTGCCGGTTTTGGCAATAAAAATATAATGACAAACAGTATTCCCGCAAGAATAGGGTATTTATACTGTTTTTTTTCAAATGCAATTCCAACCATGACAATAGCAAATGCAAGATATACCGTGCGCGAATACGTAAACGCAATAATAAGAAGAAGAACCGCCACTATACCGCGCCATACAAATTTATTCTTTATCAGGGCCGGCAGTTTGAAAACGGCAAACAAAAAGCTCAAACCAAAAAATGCGCCGCTTACGGAAACGTCAAAAAATAGCCCAAACACACGGTACAAATGCGGATCCCAGCCAAGGTACTGGAGATTGCGCAAATTGGGATACAAAAAATACTGGACAAAAACTGAAACTATTCCTAGTATCACAATGACAAAAATAGCATAGAAAACATGTCTTACGCATTTTTTTTCTGCTTGTACATGATGGCGCCCGTAAAAAAATAATCCCGTATACACGGCAAAACGGAGCAAGTAAAGAAACGCAGTAAAATTCTGAAACGGAGAAAACCGCGCTATGAAAAAAAAGTATGACAGAAAAAGAAATCCGAAAAAGTACGCGGTAAACTTGAATTTTATAACTATTTCCTGTAATGGTTTCGTTCTGTATCTCCATATCAAAACAGCAAGGAGAATGCCTGCAAGAACCTCGTATAAATACATATTTATCTGCTGGCCGAAAAAGGAAATTCTTCCCAGCTGGCCAAGGGAGAATAAAAAAGCAGAGATATAGAGTAACATTGCCATTGAATTATTTTATTATTTTACTTTGATACAACTTCGCCCGCACAAGAAACGAATGGAACGACATAAAAAAAGCATATATGAATCCCGCCTCCGCATCAAGAAACCCGAGTTTGAAAAAATAGGTATAGACAAATTTGAAAAAGGGGTAGAGAATGATTTCAAACACTGAAACGCGCTTTCCCGCTGCAATCAATTCCTTTGCCCGCAAAGAACTGTAAAAATTGATTTCTTTCAGGAACTCTTTTATCGTCTGGTGAGGATAATGGTTGATAAAATTCTTGAAAACACCGGTATTTTTTTGTGTTACAAATCGCTCGTGAACAGCGCCTTTCCACAGTCCCGATCCTTTTTTGACCAGTCTGATAAATCCTTGTGAACGGGCTGTTTCGACTTCTCCGAATTTCAGCTCTCTCCCCTTCCAGAAATCACGTCGTTTAATGTAGTATACAAACATATTCAGGTTGTTTTTTTGGATTACGCGCCGGATTTCCTCTGTGAGTTCTTTTGTTACTACCTCGTCGCAATCAACAAACAAAATCCACTCCCCTCTTGCTTTTTCCATTCCGAAATTCCTCTGCTCTGCAAAATTGTTATTTAATCTACGCTGGAAAATTTCTATTGGTATTTTGCACCTTTGAGGTGGCGATTCTGCGCTATTGCCCCCTCGCAGGTGTGAAAACAATGGATCCTCAACAATAACAACTTCATCAGCAAATTCCACCGAATCCAATGTTTTTTGGATTGTTTCCCCGTAATTTTTTGTAAGAATTACAACCGATAGCTTCATATATTTATTGTATCACTATTTCCATAAGCTTGACCACATACGCCTCCCATGCAAATTTTTCCCGTAATTTTTCCTGATGTATCATCTTCGGTTGTAAAATCGCCTGTTTCATCTTTTCAACAAACTCGTTTTTGTTTTTTGCAATGGAAACAAATTCTGCCATTTCGGGGATGATTGCAGACTCCAAGCCGACGACAGAACAACCCTGCGCCATCGCCTCAAGAACAGGAAAGTTAAAACTTTCATAGAAGGAAGCGCAAATATAACAGGAAGCGGTCTGATAGAGTTTTTGGAGTTTGCTTCGGGAAACATGCGGATAAGAAAGAATGTTTTTATTACGTGCTTCAATTTTTTTTGTACTCACCATGACAAGCTTGTAATCGGCAAAACGGACATCTTTTATCAGCTCGTAAAAACAATCAATCAAAAATCCGATATTTTTTACCGGATGATTTTCCCCGACAAACAAAAAAAACTTTTCCTTCTTTTTTTCATGCGAATCACGCAGCATATCAAACGGAATGCCGAAAGGAATTGGAAAAATATGTCTGATCTGCGGAAAAAATTGTTTGAATTCCTGCGCTACACGATGGGACGAAACAATAATTGCCGAAGATTTTTTAAGGCCGCGGAGTTGATTTTCCAGGCGTCTGTTGTCGCTTTTATATAAATTTTTATGATACAAAAACGAGAGCCCGTGCGAAAATCCGATTTGCTTTGAGCGCGTTAAAAAAGGAAACACCTGATTCAGTCCGAGAAATACATCTTTCGGGTGAAAAAATTCTTCCGCGCTGATTCGGGCTGTCATCCAAAACTGTTTCGGCAGGAGAATTTTATAGCTGTGTTTTTTTTGTATGAAAATATCCGCGGGTTTTTCGCAAAACGAATAAAAAAAATACGTGTTTTTTTTATCGTATTTCTGAAGCGCTTCTATAAGATTTGCGGTAAAAATACCCGTACCGAGCCTTCTCCCGTATGGCGCGCACAACGCTCCCGCATCAACCGCTATGTTCATAATTTTTCACCTCCGAGGTGGCCGTACTGGTTGCGGTCTCCTCGGAGGTGTATATGATTTCTAACAAAAAAATAAAAAACCGGCACAACAAGAAGAAGATTTAACAGCTCCGAAACAACGGTAATATAAGAAGATGCGATAAACGAATATTTTGGGATGAATATGTAATTCAAAGAGGCATTTGCAATAACCTGAATAAGAAAAATGCAGACAACGGCATATGGTTTTTTTAATACATAGAGCGCATTCAAAAAGACCGATGAT
>CAYSLG010000016.1:0-11603 GCA_964431935.1 uncultured Gammaproteobacteria bacterium | reverse complement strand
CATAAGCGGCAGAGCAAACAAAACAATCCGTACAACTGGTATTGCCGGATAATAATGCGGTTTTAACACAAAAGGAAGAAAAACCGGCGACAGGATAAATCCTCCAAAAGCCGCACCAAATCCGACAACAGACAGAAAAAGTACGTCTTTCTTCATTTTTTTCAGCAGTATATCTTTTGTATCTGCTATTTTTGCAAAAATAGGGGTTGCAACCATATTGTAACTGCCCGCCATAACAGTCAAAGCTTCAAAAAATTTATATCCTGCAGAATATGTTCCAACCGCCGCCTCTCCCTGCAGCATTCTTAATAAGAAAATATCAATCTTAAAATAAATACGTGCAAGAAGACCAATGAGAACAAACGCAAACGACGCTTTCGCAACCGCAAACCACTCTGTATATGCAAAGGAAAACCTGAATGCTCCCAGATATTTTTTCAGCAAAATAACATTGGCAAACGTGTATATAAGATACAGATAAAATAAGGTATAAAATATTGAACTTATGTTTTTTGTAAACGACATGACCGCAATGAGGCTTATGGTTAAAAACGTATTAAATACGGATGATACGATGGATGATATATATAATTTCTGCTTTAATGCATTCAGTATGAAAAAACTTCCGGAAAACGCATTGGAAAACAGTACAACCGAAGTAAAAAAAATATAGGAAATAGACGATGCGTCATATCCGGGCCTTCCTTTGAATCCGTATGCCAAAAGAACCGTTACCGCATAGATGATAAGCGACAGAACAAACCGCATGGTAAATATGTTCAACAGTTTTTCCGTGTTCACTTCTTTCAGATACGCTATGCTATAGTTTGTCGTGCCCAAATCAAGAAGCGGTAGAAGTATGCCAACATGCACCCACACAAATGTATAGACACCGTATTCCTGGGGGGTAAAAAAACGGATAAGAAATAAAAACAGGATAAAATTCAATACTTTTCCAAAAAGCGAGGAAGCATTCAAGCTGAAAAAATTAACGATAAAGCGTCTTTTTATGAGGAGTGCGCCAAAAAATATTGCGTATTCCAAAAAAGTTTTGGGGAGCCGTATGAATTCATATATTTTTTGCCGTAATGTTCCGTATTTGCATAAAAATATAAAGCGGTTTTTTGCAAGAAAATATTCTTTTTTGAGTGATCCGCCCCCTGCCTCAAAGTGTTCATACCGCACGCGGGAATCAATCCCAACGCGCAATCCAACCTTCTCTCCCCGCCTGCAGTATTCAACGTCTTCGTAGTACATAAAGTACGATTCGTCAAACAGTCCGATTTTTTCTATGACTTTTTTCTTTATCGCTATGAGGGACCCGGAAACAAAGTCTGTTTTTTCAAAGCGGTGTTTCGGTTTTTTTTCAACCAATCCTCCACTCATCCGCAAAGGGTCAATACGGCCGCCGTAATATGTTTTTTTATTCTGGCGCATTGCAAATCCCCATATGTCAAAAGAACTGCTTGCTTTGAAAAATTCCGATCCCGGAATGGTCTGCAAAGAAATATCCGGGTTTGCAATGACGAATACTTCTGCGCCGTCTGCCAATCCCCTTTGTATTCCTTTGTTAACTCCGTATGCATATCCTTTGTTATCATAGGTAGTATCTATAAAATAGATATCATAATCCCGCAGTGCAAATGAAGCAATTTCTTTTTTCAGTCTCTCAATTTCCTGATCCGACGTATGGAATGTGACGAAAATAAATACGGTTTTCATGTTCTGAATTTTAATACTTAGAATTTATTTGGGATTTCGAATTTCGAATTTCGGATTTATTATTAGTATCATTTTTTACTTTATACAAAAAAAGCAACGCATACATAAGAAACTCCATATACGCAAACCCCGCGTCAAGAGGAATGCGGAATATGCCGTCTTTATATCCTTTATCCTCAACAAACCGCGCCCAGAACATATGGGGAGGGTTTAAAAACAATTTTCTCAACGTTACCTCTTCACCGCTTTTATACCGCTCCCTCGCCTCACGTACCGCATAATCGGTGAATTTCGCAAACATGTGCGGGAGCGAGCGATATGAATGGTGATACAGTTTTCCCTGCAGTTCTCCAGATGTTTTACCGGCTTTCAGTTGGAAATTTTCATGGATAAAAGACGGCGCTATTTCAACGCTATCTTTTCTAAACAGCCGGAGCATCTTGTAGTTCTCACCTCCAAAATGCAAAGGCCTTCCCAAAAAATGATTCTGAAACGGAACATAATACGCGCTTTTTTTCTTCTTTATACTGAATACTGAATACTCAATACTTAATACTGATTGTATCTCCCTTCCCAACTCTTCCGAAATCACTTCATCGCTGTCAACCGCCAATACCCACTCTGTTTTTACTTTGCTCAAACCATAAGCTCTTTGCTTTCCCAAGTCGTATTCCTTATGAAAATAAAGAGATATTTTTTTACCGGAAGCGAACATACTATTTTTGTTTTCATTTACCACCACAATAATTTCTGTCGCAAGACCGGCAATCGGCAGAATATTATTTTCTTCAAATTCCTCAATATTTCTTACAATCATCAAAACAGAAAGGCTCATACCCTCTCATTATAGCCTACAACAAGAAGCAACCCGCCCTTGTTTACAGCCCAGAACAATCTCCTGAAAATAAAGTAGCCGGCAAAAAAAACAGGATAGACCATGATTTTTACCGGTTTTCTTATAAAAAAAGGCAGGGTTTCAAAATTTCCGTCAAAATTTTTCTTGAAGTCGTCAAACATTTCATATGTTGTATGTCCAATACTATGAAATCCTGCCTTCTCCAGAACAAGCCGTATGGATTTTTCCGAAAAATGATAGCGATGGTCCTCAACCATCCACCATGCCCATTTCCGGCATATATAGGCCATAAAACTTTTGTAATTTGGCAGTTGAATAACCAGATACCCTGTTTTTTTCAGCATTCCTTTTACTTTGAGAAGAATTTCCAACGGATTATCAAAATGTTCAAGAACATCAAGAAAAACAATCGCATCGTACCGGCTGCGTATGTGTTGCTTTTCAAATTCCTCAAATGATTTCCTGAATATTTTTATTCTGTTGTCTGTGCGAATATATTCCGGCGATAAAACCGGTTCAACCGCCTCTACCATATACCTGCCCCTTTTTGACAGTAAAGAAGAAAATAATCCAAAACCTGCGCCGACATCAAGAATATTTCCGGAAGAAACATACGAAACAACCGCCGAAACTGCCCTTTGCAGTTGAGCTTCATGTTTCTTTCTTTCTTTATGATACGCCTTGAAATTATATAAACTGCCGCGATACGGCTTTTTTGTTTTTTTCCTTTCTGTTATACCCAATTCACACCGCCCGCACTCAAAAACCCGCGCGGTTTGAATTGTTTTTAAAAGAAAAAGATTGGTGCTTCCACACAATAGGCACTTCATACGTATTTTATTGCTCTCACAATCCAAAAACTGTCTTTTGTAGATTATAGTCCATTGTGCTTCCGGCGGCAACGTATTACAGTAAGCAAATGAATAAACCCTCCTGCCCTGTTTGCAGCAGCATAAACACTACATTTTTCTGCAAAAAAGAACAGCATGTATATTTTTCCTGCAGAAACTGCATAACTCTTTTTTTATATCCATTCCCGTCTTCTGAAGATATTCATTCGCTCTACGAAGGAGACTATGGTTACCGTGTTGACGAAAAAACGGAAAAAAGGCTGCGGAATAATGCGAAGCGCATCTTAAAAACTTTACACTATGTACATCCTCAAGGAAAAACGCTTCTTGATATCGGATCGGGATTCGGATTTTTTCTTGAGGAAGCACTGCGTGCAGGATTTCAGGCAATGGGACTGGAACCGGCAAAAAATCTTTTTGCCTATTCGCAAAAAAAACTTGCATCTGCCGTTGTCAATCAGACATATAACAAATATTTTGCAGAAAATCCCCAAAAAACATTTGATTATATTTCTCTTATCCATGTCATTGAGCATTTACCTCACCCGTTGGAAACTATCCGGAAGCTTTCAAAACATTTGAATAAAAACGGCATTCTTTATATAGAAACCCCGAATCTTGACAGCTGGTTATTCAGGGCAGAGCAAAAAAATTATACGTTTCTTACTCCGCCCGACCACTTATTTCTTTTTTCAAAAACCGCCTTTACCAATATGCTTGCAGCCATTCCTTCAGTATCTGTTTTGCAAATCTCATCACACAGTTATCCCGAACATTTCATGGGCATTGCAAAAAAAATGCTGAAAAAACAAATCGCACCTCCTTCAAAAACAATAGCTTCAAAAAGTTCTTGCCCAAAAGATCAAAAAAATCTGAAATATCTATTTTTTGATGCATTGTTAAGCCCTTTTTTCACTCCCCTGCTGAATATAGGTATATATGGAAGCATTTTGGAGCTTTATATCAAGAAAAAATGACCATTTTGTAGATTATAGTCCCTTGTAAAGTATTTTTTGGATTGGTATAAAGCTCTCCATGAGAAAATACATAGTGCAGACTATTGTCTTTTCATTGTTGTTTTGCTCCATATCAATAGAAAAAATATCGGCGTTTGAATCCCTGTTAAAATACGAAAACAATCCTTTGGTATTTCAGGGAAATCTTTCGGACTGGAATGAAACCGGCGTTCTTCAGAATAACGTATTCATAGAAAACAATCAGTTCTCTATGTATTACGCAACATACAACGGCTCGCAGATAAAAATTGCATCAGCTTCTTCGCCGGACGGATATGCCTGGACAAGAGATACAATTCTTGATTTGCAGGAGGCGGCAGATTACCATGATCCGTATGTGTTGCATGCCAAAAACAAAAAAATCCTTTTTTATGCAACATCTTCGGGAGGAGGAAACTACCGGATCAAACGGGCAGAATTGATAAACGGTATTTTTTCAAACAAGTCAGACATACTTGCTCCTCAATTAAATTGGGAAACAACCACTGTATCCTGTCCGCATGTTGTCTATAAAAACGGCACCTATTACCTGTTTTATTGCGCAGCGCAGGGAACCACGTGGAATCTGGGCATGGCAACGTCAGCCGACGGCATATCCTTTACCCGATGCTCCGATGCCCCTGTTCTTTCCAATGCCGGAAATACGGTTTTTCTTGAGCGGGACAACAGGAGTTATTTATTTCTCCATTCGCCCACAAAAACAGGCATTGAGGTAGTTGAATCAACGGATCCTCTTGGCTGCTCTATGCAGTGGAAAAACAGGAGAACCGTCATTGCCCGCGACACATCATACGACGCCAATCATATTATTTCTCCTTCTCTTGTTGAGAAAGACGGAAAGCTCTGGATTTACTACACCGGACTTACATCGGAAAACCAGTGGAAACTGAATCTTGCAACAGAGGATATATCGCCGATTATTATTCTCCCCGGATTCATGGGTTCATGGAATAAAGATGCAATCTTGCATAATAAGGAAGTTTCCTACTCCGATTGGAAAATTCCATCGTTTATAAAAGAATATACCGGTATTGTCCAAACACTGAAAAATATCGGCTACCAGGAAAACAAGGATTTTTTCATATTTCCCTATGATTGGAGAAAAAATATAGAGCAAACCGCAGGAGATCTGAACAGTTTCTTGAATGCCAAAATCTGGAATGCAAATCAGAGTAAAACGGTTCGCATTGTCGGACATTCTTTGGGTGGATTGGCGGGAAGAATATTTGCGCAAAAATACGGAACCGAAAAAATAAAAAATCTTATTACCGTCGGCTCTTCCCATAAGGGAATTGTACAGGTATACAAACCGCTTGAAGCAGGCGAAATTGACCGCGAAAATACGTTTTTGTGGCTTCTGGAAAAAATGATTCTTGCCGTAAACAAAGATGCAAATCAGACAAACAAACAAATTATCCAGTCAAAGATTCCCGTTCTTTACAACCTGTTCCCGACATTTGATTTTCTTACAAAAGACAACCAGGCAATAAATACGAATACTCTTTCCCTGCAAAACAATCTTTTGCCAACCTATAATCAGACATTCAGTTCTATCTTTCCTGTTTTTACCTCAATTGTGGGAGAGAAAAACACAGAGACTCCTGCAGGATACATCGTAAAAGACAATGTCCTCTATGCAGACGGCATACCAACCCAAACCGTATTTGAGGCGGGTGATTATCTTGTTGCAAGCAAAAGTTCAAAGGAAGATTCTGACTATCAGATATTAGCCGCAGACCATACCGAAATAATTACGGAAAAAGATTCCATAAAAAAATTGCTCTCGTTAATTTCCGTATCGTATACGGACTCGCAGATTGCACAGGGACAAAAAACAACCATATCTCCCGCTCTTATCTTTCTCATAAAATCTCCTGCAACAATGGAAGTTGCCATTGGAGAAAATACATATACCGAAGAAGACGGTATTATTTTTATTCCCAACGCCGCATCGGGAAATTATGCGCTTAACGTCAAAGGAACTGAAACGGGAAGTTATACCGTTATCATCGGACAGATTTCCGAAACAAATGATTTGTGGGAAACCGTATCAGGAGCAATTACCAAAAATCCTCCGTCGTCTCAAACAGATACGTATTCTTTCCAATACAACAATCAGACTGCATTCTCCATACTGCCGAATCCGACACCCGCGCCTTCTCCAGCAACAGCGCCTACACCAACTCCCACAAATACACCAACGCCAACACCAACGCCGACTCCAACCGCAACACCAACACCCGCTCCAACAAGCGCTCCTACTCCAACATTGACACCTACTCCAACATCAACTCCAACATCTGCTTCATCGAATTCATCAAACCAGAACAATTCATCATCTGCGTCAAACACGAACGTTTCACAACCGATTCAAAATCCTTTTATATCTTTTTTCAGAGAAACATCTGTTGAATTTTCTCCGCCGGAAATTCTGGGAACAAAAGAAGCGGAAATAGCTCCCAAAGAAATAAAAACACCGGGAAGAAATATGAAAAATCTTTTATTTACCGCAATTGTAATAATTCTTATATCGTCCGCCGGCTTTTTTTTCAGTAAGACGCACAACCGGCAACATTGAAATTGCCTTGCAATTTTTTTGTTGTGGACCTAAGAGGATTCGAACCTCTAACCCCTTCAATGTGAATGAAGTGCTCTAGCCGTTGAGCTATAGGTCCTGCCGAATAATCTGCACCTCTATTCTAATTTTTCATATTGTTTTTTTCAAGCAGTTTCACTACAATCATTACTTATGAACCCTATCAAGCAGGCAATAGACTTTGTCATGGATATTCTGGAAACGATTGTGTTTGTCGGATCCCTCTTTATCGTCGTCTACCTCTTTATCATGCAGCCGAACCAGGTAAAAGGCGCATCCATGCACCCGACCTTTGAAGACAAAGATTATATTTTTACGAGCAAAATAACCTATAAATTCAGAAAACCCGAGCGGGGCGACGTTATCGTGTTCAAATCTCCAAAAAACCCCGATATTGAATATATCAAAAGAATTATTGCCGTGCCGGGCGACATGGTGCGTATTCAAAATAAAGAAGTATATGTCAACAATATAAAATTAACCGAGAATTATACTTCGGCAAAAACAAATGTATGGGAAGGCGGATACCTGAAAGAAAATGATGCTATTCTTATTCCGCAGGGATATTATTTTATCATGGGCGACAATCGTCCAAATTCTTCTGATTCGCGTGAATTCGGCCCAATACAGGAAGACAGCATTGTAGGTTTTGTATTCTACCGGTATTTCCCTGCTTCAAAAATAGGAACAATCAAAAACCCGTTTCCGGAAAATCTGCGGTCGCATGTTACCCGGTTATTTTCCGAAGGACTTTTTCAATTTCCTCGGTTGTATGCGTCAAACTACCCTTAATAGTTATTTTTACCGCGCTTTTAATTCTGGTTTGTACTATTGAAACTTCAGAGTTTTGTATTTTTTTGTGAATTATGTCCTTATATTCCTGTTTTTTATCTGAAGACAAAATGCTCCCTTCTGATTTTACGTTGTGCAGATATTCGCGCACAGTTTCTTCAAGTTTTTGTACCGTATAATTATACGTCAAAAGTTTTTCATATATTTCCATAACTTTTTCTTTATCTTTTACCCTTGAGAGAATAAAAAGATGTGTCAAAGAAACTAACTTTGCATAATATCCGTCAACAACCATTTCGGGCAGGCGCCTCAAGCGCATGATATGACAAACATATGAGGATGATAATCGTAAATAACGGGCTAAATCTTTAATTGGAATTTGTTTTTCCGCATGAAAAACATGAAGGAGTTTTGACTTTTTAAAAATATCTTTTTCCGCCTTAAGTTTAGCAATAAGATTGTGGGTATCCGCCATATAAAATCATTGTAGCAGAAGACAACCGGATTATATCACGCAGACATACTGACGGCCTTCTTTTAATACAAATTTCACCACTCCTTCACGAAGCGCCATAATAGTAAAGTCTCTTCCCAAAAGAGTGCCGTCTCCCGCTCTGACACGCGTTCCTCTTTGCCGTATGATAATATTACCCGGCATTGCTTTTTGTCCGCCGTATATTTTTACTCCAAGGCGTTTTGACCGTGAATCTCTGTTTCCGCGAACCGCCCTCTGGGCTTTGGTATGTGCCATATGTGTAAAGTTAAAAGTTTAAAGTTAAAAATTAAAAGTTATAGTTTGATAATTTTTATCTTTGTCAATCGGTGTCTGAATCCTTTCACTTTTCTATAGCGCACTTTTGATTTGAAGCGCGCCACTCTTATTTTATCTGCTTTCTGATGCTCAAGTATTTTTACTTTTGCGGCTGCTGCAAGCAGGGGATTTCCTAATTCAATTGTTTCTCCATCGGTAATAACCGCAAGCGTTTCAAGTTCAATTTCACTGTCTTTTTCACCTGCAAGCCGGTCAACGTATAGTTCATCGTTCTCCTTTACCAGATACTGTTTTCCCCCTGTTTGTATCACTGCGCTTTTCAACATAGACTATAATTATAACGGAAAAATTCCACAGTTCAACAATAAAGAATTACGGAAGCAGAGCAAGGCCAATCATAAAAGCAACAAGAGACGATCCGCCGTACGAAATAACAGGCAGGGCAATACCGGCAATCGGCAGAAGGCCGAGATTCATGCCGATATTGACAAAAATCTGGAAAACAAGGTATGAAAAAAATCCAAGCGTATAAAGAAATGCGAATTCGCTATCTGCGGTTTTTCTTCCGCTCAAATACCCAAGCCTCCTTATAAGGAATACAACCAAAACGATAAAAAGAAGTATGACAAAAAAACCTCCGAAAAAACCAAATTGCTCAACTAACGAAGAAAACGCAAAATCCGTATGGCTTTCAGGAAGGAAGTGGAGTTTTGACTGGGTTCCCATGCCAAGCCCTCTGCCAAAAAATTTTCCCGACCCAACTGTTATCAAAGCTTGAATCATATTATACGACGTCCCGCTTTGATCAAGGTGGGGACTTAAAAAACTGACAATTCTTTGCTTCTGATATTCTTTCAGAAAAAACCATCCGAAAGGAATAAACGCACCTATACCCAAAAACAGTGAAACAAAATGCTTCTTTTCAATGTTTGAAAATAAAATCATCACGGAAAATATAAAGAAATATACCGCTGCATTTCCGAAATCAGGCTGCTTAAAAATAATAAAAGCCGGTATTGCAAAATACAAAAGACTCTTGGCAAAAAGCAAAAATCCGTACTCATAGTGCTTTTTTGAAAGAATATCCGCCAAAAACAGAATAAAAAAAATTTTGAGAAATTCAGATGCCTGAAACTTGAAAAAATACAAATCAACCCACCGTTTTGATCCTTTTGCTTCAAATCCGATAATAAATGTTGCGATAAGAACTGCAACCAGAATCCAGTAAAAAAATGGCGCATTTGCGCGGAAGAATTGGTAGCCTATTTTTCTTACCAGAAAAAAAAGAGCAAGCGCAACAATAAAAAAAATAAACTGGCTGAAGGCATTATTCTGTTTTATTCCCAGAAGATTAAAAAAACCGAATAAAAATAAAAGCAGAGAAGAAAATAATGGCACAATCATCATATTTTATGATAGCGCTAACACATCGCCAAAATCAATTGTTTCGGCAAGCACTTTTTTTTTGATAAAATCCGCGTACGTCTTAAATTCGGAAGGAATGGTAATCCGTACCAATTCGTGTGGTTTTATACCCTGCGATTTTCTTAACTCCTGAATCCGGCGGATAAGGTCGCGCAGTTTTCCCTCCTGCTGCAATTCCTGCGTAAGATGAGTATCATATTCAACTGTTATTTGCAAACCTGCCGCCTCGGAAAAAACACTTTGTTTAACATTCAATTCCGATTGAATCAATCCGATATACTGATCGGTATTTTTTTCCCGGATAAATTTTATCCCTTTCGGAAGATGGATTTTTATTGACGCCAATGGCTGGCGGACTTTGAGTTTCTGCTCTTTTCTGACGCGGTGCCCTGCTTCAACAATTTCTCTTGCCAATTTCATATCTGTAATAAGGCTTTCATCGTATTGCGCCTCAATTTCGGGCCAATCTGCCAAATGCACCGACTCATGTTCCGTAATATTCGTATATATTTCCTCGCTTAAAAAAGGAAGGATCGGTGAAAGAATAACCGACAAATTCGCCAGGACGGTATGCATTGTTTGATAAAATTCCTCCTTATCTTCCCGATTGTCGGAATTCACCCATATTCTGTCCCTGCTTCTTCTTATGTACCATGTGGAAAGATCGGAAATAAATAATTCTATCTCCGCCATCGCATCTTTCAGGTTGAATTCTTTCAGTTTTTCTTTGGCAAACCGCACGACAAATACAAGCCTGTTTGTAATCCATTCGTCAAGAATATTTTTTTTGTTTTTAATTCTTAATTCTTCCTTCTTCATTCTTAATGTATCTAAAGTAGAGTATTCCACAAAAAACTTGTAACTATTCCAAAGCATCAGGTAGAACTGCCTTCGTACTTCGTCTGCTTTTTTGTATCCGAACAGCATGTTATCCGACGGATTCTGGCGGGCATACATCCAGCGCATCACGTCAACGCCGATTTTGTCCGCTCCTTCGTTGAACTCTATGGAATTCCCCCAGCTTTTGTGCATGGGCCGTCCGTCTTCCCCAAGAAGCGTTGCAAATCCCAACACGCGCTTGAACGGATTGGTATTCTCAAGTACCGTTGACATCGCAATCATGGCGTAAAACCAGTTTTTGAACTGGCCGGGAAACGATTCGGTAATAAAATCAACCGGGAACCATTTTTTCCATTCTTCCTTATTTGTTTTATACAGCGGTTCTCCTTGGTTATCTTCCGTTATTGTGGAATACGGCACAATACCCGCATCAAGCCACGGATTGCCGACATCGTCAATTCTTTTTATTTCCAACCCGCAGGTTTTACAGGCAATAACAACTTCGTCAATATACGGCTTATGGGGAGATTTTCCCTCAAATTTTTCCCATCCTTTTAAGGCGCGTTCTTTCAATTCCTCTTTTGATCCGATAATCTCAAACGAATTGCAGTCTTTACATTCATAAATAGGAAGAGCCAGACCCCAATAACGGTTTTTCTTGCTGATAAGCCAGTCGTGCATATTTTTGAGCCAGTCAAGCTCGCGGTCAAGCCCGAATTCCGGCATCCACGTG
>CAYSLG010000015.1:0-16622 GCA_964431935.1 uncultured Gammaproteobacteria bacterium | reverse complement strand
ACGGTATCAATTGCGCGAGGCGGGTTCTTCAAGCTCCCTTCGTTTTTTGAGACAATTTTTGTGTTGAAAAAAAAATGATGTATGCTGCTTACACACCTTGAGCTTCAAAATTTCCGTAATTTTAGCCATGCTTTGTTTGATTTTCATCAGATTTTGACTGTTATTATCGGAGAGAATGCAAAAGGAAAAACAAGTCTTTTGGAAGCGGTGTATTTTTTTATTACGGGATATGGATTTCGTTAAGCAAAAGAAGAGCAATTATTATTATTGGGAGAATATTTTGCTTTTGTTCAAGGGGCATATGATGACCAAGGAAGAAAAAAAGATTTCAAAATAATGTTGGCAAAAGAAAATAATCGCACAAAAAAAGATTTTTTCATTGAAAAAGCAAAAAAAGGATATGCGTCTTATCAAAAAGACCAGATAAAAGCGGTTCTTTTTTCACCCGGGCAGATTTCTATTATAGACGGCACTCCTTCTTTGCGGCGCGAATATTTTAACAGAGTTATTTCTATAGCAGATATTGAGTATAAAAAAAAACTGCTGAATTATGAACACGCCTTGCGAAGAAGAAATAAAATTCTTGAAAGAAATCTCGGTAGCGCTTCATTTTTTGACGAAATAGAATATTGGGATAAATATCTGATAGAACAGGCCGATTATATTACAAAAAAAAGGGAAGAGTATGTTTGTTTTTTGAATATGCATCAAAGCGTTGACGGCAAGTTGTTTTCTATACGGTATCTTAACAATGAATTTTCAAAAGACCGTTTGGCAACGTACAGGGATATTGAAATTAAAGCGAAAAAAACACTTATCGGTCCGCAGAGAGACGATTTTCAAATCTCTCTTATTGCGGGAAATACAGAAAAAAACGTTCACCACTTTGGGTCGCGCAGTGAACAGCGTCTGGCTGTTTTTTGGCTGAAAATAAACGAGTTGCTATATTATGAAACAATGTTTCGGCGAAAGCCGATTCTTCTTTTAGACGATGTTTTTTCGGAGCTGGATCTGCATAATAAAAAACTCATTCTTCACCTTATTGGAAAATACCAGACCGTTATAACAACAACAGAAGAGGAGATGATACAAGAGATAAAAGAAAAACATAGCATTATACGGTTATGATAAGGAATCTGATACAATAGAAGCGGTTATATGGAGGGTTGGCCGAGCGGCTTAAGGCGCGAGTCTCGAAAACTCGTTCCCCAACGGGATCACAGGTTCGAATCCTGTACCCTCCGCCATCGTTTGCCGAAAGCGAGCTACGATTGAAAAAGTTCGTCTTGACTTTTGATTGAGCGGCATGTCATAATATATCATCATTTTTAAAATATTATTATTTCAATAAAAAATAAATGAAAAAACTACTTCCCTTCATTTTTATTTTTGTTGCAGGATGGTTTCTTCTTTCAAATGTTACAAAAGAGGATAAAGTAAAAAAAGAAAAACAATTAATTCCTATCCGTATTGGCTGGCAGATACCGTGGGCAGTGCAAGGCCAGTTAACGCAAATCTTAAAACAGACAGAGCTTTTAAAAGATAACGGTTTGGCAGGGGATTTTAAAGGCTTCAGCTACGGAGGGCCTTTGAATGAAGCGGCTCTTGCCGGAGAAGTTGACGTCATTTTTACGGCAGATCAACCTGCCGCTACTCTCTTGGTAAAAAACAAAAAATGGAAGATCGTCGGCAGATTGATGTACAACCGCGTTTCGTTATATGTTCCCCCAAAATCTCCCATACAAACAATCGCCGATCTGAAAGGAAAAACAGTCGCAATGCCCTTTGGCGCGGCAGCACAGCGCATGGCTTTGAAAGCGCAGCAGGATGCAGGACTTGATCCAAAAAAAGATGTGAATAACATTAATCTGGGTATTTATGAACAGAGCGATCTGGTAAAAGATGCCTCTTCTGTAAAATGGGGGAAAATTGATGCGATGGCGGGATTTGACCCTACGCCTGCGATTTTTGAAGAGAAAGAATTGGTAAGAAATCTAAAAGTAGGAAAAATTGTCTCTTTAATCGTCATGTCGGAGGATTATATAACAAAATATCCTGCTGCGCCGGTACAATTCTTAAAAGCTTTTTACGGTGCGTATGATTTTTACCGCAACAATAGTACTCAGGCAGATAATTGGTTTAAAGAAGAAGCAAAACTGGACATAACACCGAAAGCATTGGAAATATCAGCGTCAATAGAGCCAAATCTTAAAGCGCAAAAAAAAGAAGATATAAAACTTGATTTTACCGATGAAGATTATGTCATCATGCAGGAGGCGGCTGATTTTATTTTTGACCAGGGGCTGGTAAAAGAAAAGGTTGTTATGAAAGATTATATTGACCTAAGCTATCTTACTAAAAGCTTTATAACAAAATAAAAACAATGAGTTTTGGAAAAAAATCCGATGAGAAATCTGACCGTTTTTTTATTAGCGATTGCCGTTTGGCAGTTTAGTTATTCATTCTTTTCTTTACAGTCTCCCATAATACCTTCTCCTGCAGAAATAGGAATATCTTTTTTTGAATTATTAAAAACAGGCGAAATTATTTCTCATTCTTTTATCAGCTTAGAAAGAATTTTGATCGGGTTTAGTATTGCGGCTTTTTTCGGTGTGTCAGGAGGTATTATATTGGCTTATTTTCAAAATATCAGCCTGTATATCAGGCCGTTTATTGATGTTTTGCGCCCTATTCCTCCTATCGCATGGATTCCCGTAGCTATTCTTTTGTTTGGCCTTGGAGATACATCGGCATATTTTATTGTTTTTTTGGGAGCTTTTTTTCCTGTGTTTACCAATACCTATTTTGGAGCGCTTTCCCTGCCGAAGATATATAGAAACGTAGCCGATTCTTTTGAGATAGATCAATATACTTTTATCAAAAAAATTCTGTTTTATTTTTCGCTCCCCTATATTTTTGCCGGATTGCGTATCGGTATGGGAATGGCGTGGATGAGCGTTATTGCAGCAGAGCTTATCGGCGCTCAGTCGGGGTTGGGATATTTTATTCAGCTAAATAGGTTAATGTTAAGAACAGAAAACATATTGATCGGCATGGGTATGATCGGCCTTATTGGATTTTTTCTTAATTCCTTCTTTCTTTTTATGGAAAAAATAGCAATTCCCTGGAACAAAAACTAACCATGATAACGGTTAAGGATGTTTCCCATCATTATAACGGAAGAAGAATAGACATAATTGAAATTTTCAAACATTTGAATTTTAAAATAAACAACGGCGAATTTGTTTCTTTTGTGGGACCTTCGGGATGCGGTAAAACAACACTCGTAAGCATTCTTGCCGGCTATATAAAGCCGACAAGCGGTGAAATTTTTATAAACGACACTCTTATTACAAAACCGGCACGGGACAGGGTTGTTATCAACCAAGAAAACGATTTGTTCACATGGATGACTGTTTTGCAGAATATGGAGTTAATTGCAAACGGAAAAACCCATGACATTGCCAAATATCTTACATTGGTAAATCTTCTTCAGTTCAAGGATAGGTATCCCAATGAGCTTTCCGGAGGAATGAAAAAACTTCTTGCATTTGCAAGAGCTCTTATTGCCGATTCAAAAGTCATCATCATGGATGAGCCGTTCAGTTCTCTTGATTATCAGACAAGGGAAAGACTGCATGAGAAATTTCTCCAGATTGCAAAAAAATCTCATAAAACAATTATTTTGGTTACTCATGATGTGGAAGAAGCGGTATTTTTATCCGACAGGGTAATTGTTTTTTCCAAAAGGCCGGCGGTCATCCGTGAAGAAATTAAAATTACATTGCCAAGTTTCCGCCGTCTTTCAATCAAAGATTCAAAGGAATTTAATGCTTTTAAACATAGAATAAAATCACTTCTTGAAACAAGTTGAAAAAAACAGCGGCGGTTATTATAATGGGGCGATATTATACATTATTTTTATATGGTTAAAATAAACAAGTTTGATTTTCTTGTTGCGTTATATATTTTTTGTATCAGTGTTGCAGAGATGATGGGAGCAAAAACATTCCCGCTGTTTCGGATCGGGACGTATCAGTTGAATGCGAGTGTCGCAATATTTGTTATTCCTTTACTGTTTACTGTGAACGATATTATTATTGAGGTTCATGGAAAAGAGAGAGCAAAGAGTGTTGTCATGTCGGGTCTGATAATGATCTTTTTTATCATGATGTTTTCTCTTTTTGCAACAAGCCTGCCTCCGTCAGCGCGCTTTGCGACAACGGAAAGCGCATATGACAAAATATTTCAGGCATCTGCCAGGATTTCCGCGGCAAGCCTTACCGCATTTGCCATCGCGGAATTCTTAGACATATTTATTTTTTCAAAACTGCGGGAAAAAATGAAAAAGAAAGCGTTATGGTTAAGAAATAACCTTTCCAATTTTATTGCGCAATTTGCAGATACGGTCATTTTTATGACGCTTGCATTTTATGCGTTTGATAAATCACCGCAGAACAACGCCGTATTTTTATTTAGTTTAATTTTGCCGTATTGGCTTTTGAAATGTGGTATGTCAATCATTGAAACGCCTCTTGTCTATATTGGCGTACGATGGTTGAAAGGATCAAAAGGAAAAGACGTATGAATGTAGCGCTTGCAATGGTTGCGACAGTCAACGGAAAAATTACCAAAGGAGACGATCCGGATATATATATATGGACTTCAAAAGAAGATCAAGCTCATTTTTTCTCTCTTGTCCAACAGTACAATCTCATTGTCATGGGAAGCGCAACATATGAGTCGGTGCGCCATAAGATACAGCTTAACCCGAACATTCTTCGCATTGTGTTGACAAGCAACCCGGAAAAATATGAAAAGGAACAGGTGAAAGGACAGCTTGAATTTTATAATACTGCTCCATTGGAGTTAATAAAAACATTAGAAGAAAAAGGATATGAGAAAATGCTTCTGGTTGGCGGAGGAACAATCAATGCGTTATTTTTTAAAGACAATCTTGTTAACGAAATATATCTGACAATAGAACCGAAAATATTCAGTCGGGGAAAGAATCTTGTTGATGATATTATTGACGGCGCCGTCGTATCCCTGTGTTTAAAACGTATAAAACAAATGAATATAACCGGCACGCTTCTTCTTCATTATGAAATAGTAAGATAAAAGAAGAAAGATTATTTTTATATTGCCCCGGTAATCTTATCTCTTCATTTTGTAGACTATAGTCCATTGACAATTGTACGATTATTTGAATAATCATACAGTATGGTGCAGATTTCAAGACGAAAAGTCCCGGAAAGAATTAATATGGTTCTTTTTCAGCTGTTATTTGAAGTCGTGGGAAAAAAATTCCGAGAAGATGAATTTGCAAATATTCTTAACGATCTCTTTTCCGAAACAGAAAAGATAATGATAATAAAAAGAATAGGTATTTTATATCTTCTTTTAAAGGAAAAAGATAGAGAAACAATATGCGACGTTTTAAAAGTTTCTCCCGGGACAGTTTCCAAATTTGCGATTTTTATTCATAGAGAAAGCGCAATTGTTAAGGTGCTAAAAAAAATTCTCAAAAATGAAAAATTGGCAGAATTATTTGAAGATGTTTTTTCTTTCTTTTTTCCTCCCATGAGATATGGAAAGAATTGGAGTCAGGGATTGAAAGATGAACACATGAGAAAACTGAAAAGAAAAATAGGAATCTAAAATACTGTACGATTATTCAAATAATCGTACAGGCGAAATGGAGATCTAAAAATAGGATTTAAAAAATGTATGAAAATACAAGATATTTCAAAAATTGATATGCCGAGGGAGAAATTAGAACGATATGGGGTGGAAAAGCTTCATAATGCAGATTTGCTTGCCATAATTCTAGGGACAGGAAGAAAAGGAGAAAATGTTCTTGAGCTTTCACGAAGAATACTCCGGCTATTTCCGCCGGAAAAATTCTTAAACTTGACGCTTAGTGAAATAAAAAAAATAAAAGGGGTTGGAATATCAAAAGCATCGCAAATTATTGCATGTTTTGAACTGGGAAAAAGATTTTTGAAAGGCAAAGCAACTATTCTTCTTCTGTCGCCGCGTGAAGTCTGGGACGAGATGAAAGAAATCCGGGATAATAAAAAAGAACATTTTGCCGTATTTTTTCTTAATGTGCGCAATCAGATCATAAAAAAAGAAATTATTTCAATAGGTACTTTGAATACCAGCCTTGTTCATCCGCGCGAAGTGTTTGAGCCGGCAATACGGTATTCTACAGCGCAGATTATCATTTCCCACAACCATCCTTCGGAAGATTCTACGCCATCGGAAGAGGACATATTGATTACAAGAAAGCTAGCTCAAGCGGGAAAAATATTAGGCATAGAAATTCTTGATCATGTTATCGTAACAAAAAAAGACTTTTTCAGTATGAAAGAAAAAGGAATGATTGGGATCCAAGAAACAGAAAAATAAACTGTACGATTATTTGAATAATCGTACAGGAAATTTGCATGAGATGTATTAAATTTATTGGGTTTTGGAAGGAGAAAAAAGCAAAGTATGAAGTACAATAGAAGAGTGAAAATAGAAGAGTTCAGAAAAATAATCTGGAGTTTTTATAAAGAAAATAAACGGATTCTTCCTTGGAGAAATATTGACAATCCTTATTATATCCTTGTTTCGGAGATCATGCTTCAGCAGACGCAGGTTGTACGGGTGTTCAAAAAATACCCGGAATTTATTTCTGTATTCCCAACGATACAATCTTTAGCAGACGCTTCGCTTTCTCGTATATTAAAAACATGGCAGGGAATGGGGTATAACAGGCGGGCGCTATATCTTAAAAAAACCGCGGAAATAATTACTAAAAAATATAACGGCATCATTCCCGGCGATATACAAATACTCCAATCATTTCCCGGCATCGGGTACAATACCGCCTGCTCTATCGCATCATTTGCCTTTCATAAACCGACGGTATTTATTGAGACAAATATAAGAAGGGTGTTTATTTATTTTTATGCTTTATTTACACCTCCGAGGTGCTCGTTCTGCACTGCGGGCTCCTCGGAGGTGTTAGAGCGCCTAAAAATTGATGATAAAGAAATTTTGCCGCTGGTTGAAAAAACCCTTGACAGAAAAAATCCAAGAGAATGGTATTATGCTTTGATGGATTACGGATCATTCCTTGCAAAGCATATTGAAAACCCGAACAGAAAAAGCAAACAGTATACTGTCCAGTCGAAATTTCAAGGATCAAACAGACAAATACGGGGAAAGATCCTGAAACTTCTTCTGGAGAAGCCGCATCGGCAGGATCAAATTGCAGAGCACTTTTTATACGATCTTGAGCGCGTATATTCCATTATAAAAAATCTGAAAGAAGAAGGATTTATAAAGGAGGAACAAGGAAAATATGGGATACAATGATAACAATAACCAAGAAACAAACAAATTCAAAAATCACAATTCCAAACATCCAAAACAATATGAAACAGAAAGAAATTGAAACAAAAAAGAAACGGGTTACAAATATCATAGAAAAACTTAAAGCATTGTTTCCGGATGCAAAAATAATTCTAAAATACTCAAACAATTGGGAGCTTTTGGTTGCCGTTGTTCTTTCGGCGCAATGCACTGACATCATGGTAAATAAGGTTACGGATAAGTTGTTTAGGAAATACAAAACGCTTGATGACTATGCAAATGCCGATATTCATGAATTTGAGCAGGATATACAGTCAACGGGGTTCTATAAAAATAAAGCAAAACATATTCTTGTTGCTGCAAAAATCATCAGGGAGCGCTATCACGGAGTTATTCCCAATACTATGAATGATCTTACATCTCTTCCCGGAGTCGGCAGAAAAACGGCAAACGTCATTTTAGGAAATGCATTCGGTATTGTTGAGGGAATTGCCGTTGATACCCATGTGAGAAGATTGTCAAAAATATTGGATCTGACCAATCACGACGATCCTGAAAAAATAGAGCAGGATCTTATGAAGATTGTTCCAAAAAAAGACTGGTTCAATATCACCTATCTTCTTATTGAGTACGGCAGGAAATACTGTACTGCCCGAAAACATGATCATGCGCATTGTCCGTTCCATAACTAAGGATCATACCATTCTTCTTTCAAATGAATTTTTCCTTTATCAATTAAAAGATATTGTCCAAATCCGTACTTTATTATGCCGGAATTTGCAAAATTATTTTTTATATCAACTTCACCATAATGGGTATGACCAGTAACATAAATAGAATTTTCTTTGTTAATATTTTTAATATTTTTTTTAATTATCTTATTAAGGGGGGCAAAAAATTTCTGCATTCCAAGTTTGCCCAGTTTACGAATTACGAATCTTTGTAAAACTTCCGATGTTTTCGCTAAGACAAAAGGAAGTTTTTTTAAATGCAATTTATCATCAAGATGAGGTCCCAGTTTATTGCCGTGTTCAATAACAAACGATTTATTATGCAGGGAAAAAGCATGCTTGTTAAAATAGCTCAATGCAAAGGGTAATGTTTTGCGGTCTATAAAATCTTTTTTATCATGATTTCCGAAGATATATACCGTCTTCTTTTTTTTCAGCAAAGGAAATAGGTGTTTCCAAGGGGAGGCGATGAATTGCTGGAATGAGCAGGTATACCCTTCCCAGAAATCGCCGTTTATTATCACTTTTCCCGCTTTTTTAATGATGTTTTCAAGAAACCTGAATTTTTTTTCTTCAAAGTAGGGAGAAAGATGCGTATCCGAAAAAACAAGAATTTTCATGATTCATTAATTTTTTCCAAGCATTGCCTGTATGATATTTTGCGGGACTTCTTCATAATGGGAAGGTTCCATGTATGAAATTCCTCTTCCTTCCGTAAGAGACCGCAAAATTGTTACATATCCTGAAAGTTCGGCAAGCGGAGCGTGTGCTTTGATAATAGTTGCCGTTCCCCGTTTTTCAGTGCCGAGGATTTTTCCTCTTCGGCTTGAAATATCACCAATGGTTACGCCCATAAATGCCTCCGGTACAGTCACTTCAATCTTCATGATAGGCTCAAGAAGAATAAGTCCCGCCTGTTTTGCTCCGTTTTGCAGAGCCATGGAGCCTGCGATTTTAAAAGCAATATCCGAAGAATCAACATCGTGGTAGCTTCCGTCAATTACGGTAACCTGAAAATCAGTAAGGGGGTATCCAAGAAGAACTCCTTTTTCCATTGCCTCAATAACACCTTTTTCAATAGAAGGAATAAACTCCGAAGGAATTGCTCCTCCCTTGATTTTATTTACATACTTAAAACCCTCTCCTTTTCCAAGCGGATCAATCTTGATAATACAATGTCCGTATTGTCCGTGTCCTCCTGTTTGCTTGATGTATTTTCCTTCCGCTTCAACGGATTTTGTGACGGTTTCCTTATAGGCAACCTGCGGTTTTCCCACATTTGCGTCCATACCCATTTCCCGCCTCATGCGGTCAACAAGAATTTCAAGATGGAGCTCTCCCATGCCCGACATGATTGTCTGGCCTGTCTCATGGTTCACTTTTACTTTGAAGGTCGGATCTTCTTCTGCGAGCCGCTGCATCGCATACGAAAGTTTTTCCTGGTCTGCTTTTGTTTTTGGTTCAATTGCCAGAGAAATAACAGGTTCGGGAAATTGAATATTTTCAAGAAGGATAGGATGTTGCGGGTCTGCAAGAGTATCGCCGGTTTTTAATTCTTTTGGACCAACCAATGCAATAATTTCTCCCGCATATGCTTTGTCAATTTCTTCCCGCTGATTTGCATGCATGAGAAGAACACGACTCACGCGTTCTTGTTTGCTTTTATTCACATTATATACATACGATCCAGCCTCAAGAATGCCGGAATAAATTCTTACATATGTTATTTTTCCAACATGCGGATCAAGCTGAATTTTGAATGCCAGGCCGGAAAATTTTTCTTCATTTATAAGTTTTCTTGTTTTTTCCTCCTGTGTTTTTGGATCTTTTCCTACGATGTCTTTTAAATCCATAGGGGAAGGAAGATAATCAACAATAGCATCAAGAAGAGGTTGCACAGCTTTATTGCGAAGCGATGTTCCGCAGTAAATCGGAACTAATTTGTAGCCGACCGTTGCTTTGCGCAGACTTGCTTTTAATTGCTCCGCGGGAATTTCTTCCCCATTTAAGTATTTGTCAAGAAGAGCATCGTCCATCTCTGCAATTTTTTCAATCAATTTTGCGCGTGCTTTAAAAACGTTTTCTTTAATATCCGACGGAATTTCATCGCGAGTTTCATATTGTATACCGTGGGGATCTTTTTCCCATATAAGCATTTTGAGAGAAAGCAGGTCAACAATTCCTTTGAAATCCTGTTCTTTGCCAATGGGATATACCATCACTGCGGTTTTTGCGCCAAGCCGTTCTTCAATTTCATTTACTGTATTTTCAAAGTTTGCTCCCAGCTTATCCATTTTATTGATAAAACAGATGCGAGGAACTTTATATTTATCAGCTTGCCTCCATACGGTTTCCGACTGGCTTTGTACGCCTTCTTCTGCGTCAAACACAACAACTCCTCCGTCAAGGACTCTTAAAGAGCGCTCTACCTCTGCGGTAAAATCAACGTGGCCGGGGGTGTCAATAATATTGATTCTGACATCTTTCCAGAATGTTGTTGTTGCCGCAGAAACAATGGTAATTCCCCGTTCGCGCTCCTGCGGCATCCAGTCCATTTGAGTGGTTCCCTCGTCAATATCGCCGATTTTATATGTTCTTCCGGTGTAGAACAAAAGCCGTTCTGTTGTTGTTGTTTTGCCCGAATCAATATGGGCTATAACTCCAATATTCCTGATTTTATCAAGAGATACATCTCTGTTTTTTGTGATGATATGCTGTTGTGCCATGAAAACGTATAAACGTATAACATATAACGTGAAAACAAATCACCATTTTAGGTGCGAGAAGGCTTTGTTTGCTTCCGCGAGTTTTTCCGTTTGCAGCCGTTTGCTGACTGCTTGCCCCTGATTTTGAATTGCGTCACGAATCTCAGCAAGAAGTTTTTTCGCAAAGGAACGATATTCTTTATTTGGTCTTGCTGATGCTGCGTTAACAATCCAATTGAGCCCCAAAAATAAAGCTCGCTCTTTTCTTACTTCTGTCGGTACAAGATAGGATGCGCCTCCAAGTCTTTTCGGTTTTACTTCAAAACGCGGACTGGCGTTATTTATCGCCTGATGGAGTATATCAAGAGGATCTTTTCCTTCTTTTTTAATCTCATCAAGAACGCTGTATACGATATTTTCTGCAATGCTTTTTTTTCCATCAAGCATAATATAGCTGACAAGTTTTGCAACTTCATAGCTATTGAAGGCAGGGTCAGATGCAGCCTCTCTTTTTTTATAAGGACGTCTGGGCATAAAATCAATTAAAAATTAAAAATGAAAAATTAAAAATTGCAATGCAAAATTAAAAGTTTATGCGGTTTTTACTCTTCCTGTTTTTGTTCCGTATTTTGAGCGTGATGTTTTTCTATCGGTTACCCCCGCAGTATCAAATTTTCCGCGGACAATATGGTATTTTACTCCCGGCAAATCTTTTACCCTTCCTCCGCGCACCAAAACGATAGAATGCTCTGCCAAATTATGACCGATTCCCTGAATATAAGCAGTAACCTCCATTTTATTGGAAAGGCGTACTCTTGCGACTTTCCGAAGCGCCGAATTCGGTTTTTTAGGCGTCATGGTTCTTACCACGGTACAAACTCCCCGTTTTAACGGATTGTTTACTTCAACGTATTTTCTTTGCAGAGAATTAAAGCTTCTTTTCAGAGCAATCGCTCTTGATTTTTTAATTTTCTGCAATCTCCTCTTTTTGATCAGCTGGTTGATAGTTGGCATATTTTGTTAAAAATTTTCCGTAATATTTATCAATTAATTCTTTATTGACGGGAATAAGTCTGCCAATTATAACATTTTCTTTCAGTCCCAACAAGTAGTCTTCCTGTCCTTTGATAGCCGCGTTTGACAAGACATTGGTTGTTTGTTCAAATGATGAGGCAGAAAGCCATGAGTCGGTATAAATTGCGGCTCTTGTAATACCCAGAATTGATATTTTTCCGACTGCCGGTTTTGCGCCTTGAGCAAGCATTTTTTTATTCTCTTCTTCAAAGCGTATTCTTGAGACAACCTCATCTTTGATAAATTCGGTATCACCTTCATCTTCTATGATAACTTTATCGCTCATTTTCCGTATAATGGTTTCAAAATGCTTATCATGGATGATAATACCCTGTGATTCGTATACTTTTTGGATTTCGTGCAGTAGATACAGTTGCGCCGAACGCAAACCCTTAATTCCTAAGACGTCTTTAATATCAAGGTATCCTTCAGATAATGGCATACCTGCTGTAATAAGCTGTCCGTCTTTTATTTTTAATTTTTGGGACATTGGGATAATAAATTCTTCTTCTTGAGGGTGGTCGGATTTTGCACCGGTAATCTTTACCTGATATGTTTCTTTTTTTGTGTCCTCTTGAACCGTGATTTTTCCATCAATTCCCGCAATAGGAGAAATGACTTTTGGCGTTCTGGTTTCAAAAAGTTCTTCAACGCGGGGAAGTCCTTGGGTTACGTCTGCGATGACAATTCCTCCAAAGTGCCTTACGCGCATGGTTAATTGTGTTCCCGGTTCTCCGATTGATTGAGCTGCGACAACTCCGGCAGGAACTCCGATCTCAACAATTTTATTCGTACCTAAGTCAATGCCGTAGCACTTTTGGCATACACCGTATTTTGATCCGCAAAATAAAGGAGAGCGGACGTGAACTCTTTTCTGATTGAGATTTTTTAGAATGGTAATTTTTTCTTCCGAAATAAGCTCGTTTCTTTCAAGAATTATTTTTTCATTCGCGTGCACATCTTTTGCAAGAAATCTTCCTTTTATGCGGTCTATAAATTTTTCGCCTCTCGTTTCATTGTCGGTTATGAGCAATCCTTCTTTTGTTTGGCAATCTTCTTCCTTAACGATCATGTCATGGGAAACATCAACAAGTCTTCGTGTCAAGTATCCTGCGTCTGCTGTTTTCAATGCCGAATCGGTAAGTCCTTTTCTTGCTCCGCGGGCAGAGATGACATATTCAAATATAGACAGTCCTTCGCGGTAGTTTGATTTTGTGGGGACTTCAATAATCTTTCCCAAGGGATCAACAACAAGTCCTTTAATAGCTGAAAGCTGTTTCAATTGTTCTCTTGAAGCTCTTGCTCCTCCGGACTTGATAATAATTTTTACGGGATTTTCTTCATTGATCGCATTCCATGTTGTGTCGGCAAGACTCTCTGTTGTATCAATCCAAAGTTTGTTTGCATAGCGCCGTTTTTCTTCTGAGGTAAGAAGTCCCTGATTGTACTTTTTTTCAATATCTTTTATTTTCAATTCTGTTTTTTCAACGAGCTCTTTTTTTTCCGGCAATATCTCGCAGTCAAAAATGGAAACGGAAAGCCCTCCGGAAATAGTCGCTCCCCAAAATCCAACATCTTTCAATTTATCAATAAGCTGTCCGACTTTTTCTCCATTTTCAAATATCTTCATTGCATCGGTCACAATTTTTTTCAGATCAGCCGCTTTGATATCCTGATTGGCAAAGCGAAGTTCCTGCGGAAGACTGCGGTTAAAAATAATGCGGCCAACCGATGTTCTTATCATTGCGCCTTCAATCTTTGCCATGATGGGTTCGCGCAATTGAAGTTTGCCCAATTGATATAACCCAACAGGTTCGTCTTCTGCCGAAAAATATGGAAGATCTCCGTCTTTTTTTGCCGAAAATGTAGTGTCAAATGTGGTTATATAGTAGCATCCCAAAGCCATCTCTTTGTTTGGAAGCACAATAGGCGTGCCGTCTGCGGGTTTTAAAAGGTTTTGATAGGGAATCATGCGGTCTTTTACTTCTTGTATTGCGGTTTTTGAGAGAGGAAGAAAAACACCCATAGCGTCTCCGTCAAAGTCCGCATTGTATCCAGAGCAGACAGTCGGATGCAGTTTGATTGCGTTTGAATCTGTCAAAACAGGATAAAAAGCAAGCACAGAAAGCTTATGGAGAGTTGGTGCTCTGTTTAACAGTATGGGATGGTTTTTGGTGATAGTTTCCAAAATATCATATACAACCGGCTCTTTTTTTTCAAGGAAATTTTTTGCGCTTTTGATATTCGGAGCAAGTCCTCGTACGATTATTTCATGCAGGAGAAACGGTTTAAAAAGCTCAAGCGCCATTTCTTTCGGAAGACCGCATTCGTTGATTTTCAAATCAGGGCCGACAATAATAGTTGATCGCGCAGAATAATCAACGCGCTTTCCCAGCAGATTTTGTCTGAAACGCCCCTGTTTTCCGCGCAAAATGTCGGACAAAGATTTCTGCACTTTTGCCGCGGCTCCCTGCGACCGGGTTTTTCCACGTGATTTTTGCAAGTCAATAAGAGAATCAACAGCTTCTTGAAGCATTCTTTTTTCATTTCTCAAAATGATTTCAGGCGCACCGAGGTCAATGAGTTGTTTTAAGCGGTTATTTCTATTAATCACCCTTCTATAAAAATCATTGAGATCGGAAGTTGCAAATTTTCCTCCAGGCAGCTGGACAACCGGCCGAAGATCCGGAGGAATAACAGGAAGAATGGTAAGAACCATCCATTTTGGTTGGATGTTCGCCTTCATAAATGCCTCAATAATACGCACTCTTTTCAGGAGCTTAATTCGTTTATCTCCTTTGACCGTTGTTAGTTTTTCAAGGCAATATATATATAATGTTTTTATATCAAGATTTGAAAGAATTTCATATACAATTTCCGAACCCATCCCAACAGAAATAAATTCTTCCAGGTTATAGTCTTTTAGGAAAATGTAATCGTCTTCCTCCAACGTATCATGTTTTTGTACGGTTTTTACGATTTTACCTACTCTGTCAAAAAAAGCGGCTTTTTGAGACTTTTTTTCAATAAATTTTTCAGAAAGAAGGCGAAGCTGTTCTCTTCCCTTAAAATCAAGTTCCTGTATGGTAATTTCTTTTTGTTCTTTATTTGCAATCTTTCCGACGATTTCCTCTTTTTGTTTTTTTAACACTTGTTCGGTTTTTTCTTTTTCCTTTTTATACGCTTCTTCAATAACCTCTTCCTCTTTTTCTTTAATGTTTTCAATTTTTTCTATGGTTTCTTTTTGTTTTTGTTCGTCAACATTTTTTACCAAATATAAAGCGAAATAAATAATACGTTCTAACGACTGCGGAGCAATATCAAGAAACGTGCTCAATGTTGACGAGGGTCCTTTAAAATACCAGATATGGGCAATAGGAGAGGCTAACTTGATATGTCCCATCCGTTCGCGTCTGACTGCAGATGTGGTTATTTCAACGCCGCAGCGGTCGCAGACAATTCCTTTGTAACGCATTCTTTTATATTTTCCGCAGTAACATTCATAATCTTTTGTCGGACCAAAAATTCTTTCGTCAAATAATCCGTCTTTTTCAGCTCTGAATGTTCGGTAGTTAATGGTTTCCGGTTTTGTCACTTCACCATGCGAACATTTTAAAATGAATTCGGGTGAAGCAAGACTTATTTTTAATCCTGAAAATTCAACCGGATTATTGGTATCCATTACTTTATATATTCAATTGATAATCCAAGGGCATTCAATTCTTTGACTAATACGTTAAAAGATTCGGGAACATTTGATTGCGGGATGTCAAGACCTTTTACCAATGACTCAAAGGCTTTTGTTCTTCCGCGGACGTCGTCGCTTTTGATCGTTAACATTTCCTGAAGAGTATAGGGAACTCTATGGGCTTCCAACGCCCAGACTTCCATTTCTCCGAATCTTTGTCCTCCCATCTGGGATTTTCCTCCGAGAGGCTGTTGAGTGACGAGAGAGTATGGGCCGACTGACCGAGCATGGAATTTATCCTCAACCATGTGAATAAGTTTCATAATATATCCAACGCCAACAAGAACAGGCTTCTCATATTTTTTACCGGTTTGTCCGTCATATAAATTGGTTTTTCCATCAAGAGGCAATCCCAACGCTTTCAATTGGTTCAGTATAAATTCTTCTTTGATTTGTTCAAATACCGGAACGGCAATTGACGAATGTGTTTTTTGTGCAATTAATCCCATTAATGCTTCAAACAGTTGTCCCAAGTTCATGCGGGAAAGTATGGAAAGGGGAGATAAAATAACATCAACAGGGGTGCCGTCTTCCAAGTACGGCATATCGCACTCGGGCAATACTTTTGAAATAACTCCCTTATTTCCATGTCTTCCTGCGAGCTTGTCTCCGATTGATATTTTTCTTAACTGGGTTGTGTTTACGATAATTCTTTTTAATACACTTGGCTCCAATTCATTCGGATCTTTTTTGGAATCTATAACTTCAAGAGATGTGACAACTCCCCGTTTTCCATATGGCACGCGAAGGGACGTATCTTTGACGTCTTTTGCTTTTTCTCCGAAGATTGCCCGAAGAAGCCGTTCTTCTGCAGTCAATTCCTTTTCGCCTTTTGGAGCAACTTTACCGACAAGAATATCTCCTCCATGCACTTCTGTTCCAGTAAGGACGAGCCCATTTTTATCAAGATTTTGAAGTACTTCTTCCCGGACGTTGGGAATATCTCTTGTTAATTCTTCAGGACCGAGTTTTGTATCAACAAGATCCGCTATAAAT